>NZ_JBNDHS010000007.1:0-121024 GCF_056755095.1 Rhizobium sp. SVR5-9E
AGGCGTATCGCCTCAGCCGGCCATCCATCCGCCGTCGACCATCAGGTTGACGCCGGTGATGTAGCTCGCCATGTCGCGATTAATCGAGCGCACGGGGAGCAGCATCAGCGAAGCTTCATGGTATTGTCCGTAACATCGAAGCCGGTGACCGGCTGTCCGGTCGGTTTTGCTGCATTCGGCCGTGCGCATACGAGCAGCCGGCCGCATCCGGTGTCGGCGAACAGCTCACCACGATGGCAAACTATTTCCCCCCTGACGATCGTGGTCTGCGGCCATCCCTCGACCTCCATTCCCTCATAGGGCGTGTAGTCCAATTCGTCGTGGAGCGTGTCTTTGCCGATCCGAACGCGCTTTTTCTCGTTCCAGACAACGAAGTCGGCATCTGCACCAGGAGCAAGAATACCCTTGCGTCCCTGCAGGCCGTAGAGCTCAGCCGGCCGCTCGGCTGTTACACGAACGAAGTCCCCGAGCGATAATCGGCCTTTGCCAACGCCCTCCGAGAACAGAAGCGGCAATCGGGTTTCAAGTCCCGGCAGACCGTAGGGAACCTTGTTGAAAGCGGCATGTTTGCCGTTCCGCATCTTTCCGTCCGGCCCTTCAAAAAAGAAGGCAGAGTGGTCCGACGAATAGACGTCGATCGAGCCATCAGCCAGCCCCTTCCACAAGGCCTTCTGATGCCGCTGGTCACGCAGCGGTGGACTGCAGCAATATTTTGCGGCCTCGAAATCCGGCCTATCGAGATCCTCTTCGCTGAGGACAAGATATTGCGGGCAGGTTTCCGCATAGGTGCGTACACCCTCGGTGCGCGACCATCGGATTTGCTCGAGCGCATCCTTGGACGATACGTGAACGATCAGGATCGGAACGTCGATGAGCTCCGCCATCGTGATCGCATGATGCGTTGCGTCCCGCTCAGCGATGATCGGCCGCGAACGGCTGAGATATTTCAGGTCGCCGTAGCCGTGCCCGAGCATCCGTTCCGTCAGCCACGCAATCAGGTCATGACTCTCGGCATGGATCATCACCATCATCTGCTCGCGGCGAGCGACCGCCAGGACATCCAAGGCGGATCGATCGTCGAGCCTCAGCGCGTCATAGGTCAGGTAGATTTTCACGGAGGTGAAGCCTTCGGCAGCAAGCGCCGGGATGTCCGTCTCCAGGGTTTGCGGTGTCGGATCGGTAACGATGAGGTGGAAAGCATAATCCACGACCGATTGGCCAGCCGCCCGCGCCTTGTAGTCCTCGACTGCGGCCCGCAATGACGTGCCGCGATGCTGTACTGCAAAGGGCATCAACGTTGTTGTTCCGCCAAATGCGGCTGGAATGGACGCCGATCGAAATGTGTCGGCCGTTCTCGCACCTGTCGACGTCAGCTGGTCGATATGGCAATGGGCATCGATCCCACCGGGCAAAATCAAATGGCCTTCGGCATCGAGCTCACGCCGACCGCTTGGCAGCCCCTTGCCGATTGCCGCAATCACCCCTCCAGTACTCGCGATATCGCCTTCGACGAGGCCATCGGGCGTGAAGATGCGCCCGTTTCTCACGACGAGATCAAAGTCAGCCATAGCCCTGCCCTTTCAAGAAGTTGCTGTGAGAAGCAATCCAGCCCATGTAGTCGGCGAAGGCGGCGTCGAGGCCATAGCGCGGCTCGAATCCGATTTCGCCGTGCAATCGCTCGATCGCGAGAGGAGGCCTGTCACTTCCGCCGTGGAAATCGACCGTCGCCTCCTCCCCGGGTTCGGCGAGGCGATACTCAAATGCTGGAAAAGAGCGAGCCAGTCGATCGCACCAATCGGCAACCGTCCATTCATATCCCAGCCCGATATTCACAGGTCCCGATATTGGGCCCTCCGCACTCAGAACCTTCATAACCGCAGTGGCGACATCGCGGCTATAGATCCAGTCTCTGCGCCCGGGCCGGGGCAATACACAGGGCTGCCCGCCAAAGCGAGCAATTGCAGTCGTCTGCAGGATCGCACTCAACGTGCTTCGAACGCCTGAGGAATGCTCCCACGGCCCAAACACGGAACCCAGACGCACGCAGCGAAGAGAAATTCGCTCGTGCGACGCGAGCCGTTCTGCAAGACGCTCGGCGGCGTATTTCGAGATTGCGTAGACCGAGTGCGGCGATGGCGCGGTACGAACTTCATCCAGCGTCTCCGTCGCGCCGGCATGCGAGCCATAGACCGACGCAGACCCAAGAAAGACCATCCTGCGAAGACGTGTGCGGGCTGCGGCGCGAATGGCGTTGACCGTGCCGCCGACATTGATCGCAAGCGTCAAATCAACGGATGACGCCTCGTTGGCATCATTGGGCGTCACCGCCGATCCGTGAATGACCGCATCGGTATCTTGAGCCGCCGCCAGCAACCGCTCGGCGTCACGGATATCGCCTTCGACGATTTCGATCCGACCGGGCAGTCGGCTGAATTCGTCGAGCGTCGTCGGCAAGGCGGGGTTCCTATCGAAACTGACGACCTCAACTCCAGCGGAAAGCAGCGCCTCCGTGATGCCGAGGCCCAAGAAACCGGAACCGCCGGTGATAAGAACCCGCCGCACCGTCATCTATGCCAGCCATCCGCCATCGGCAGGCAGAATCGCGCCCGCCTTGCAGCTCCATCTGTCGCTCGCAGGAAACAGGGTTCCCTCATTTCAGTATTCTTTCCAGGAAGCGCTGCAGCCGCTCGCTCTTCGGATTGTCGAAGAGCTCGGCTGGCGTGCCGGCCTCGACGTCACGTCCCTGATCCATGAAGACGACACGATCGGCGACCCGCTTGGCAAAGCCCATCTCGTGCGTCGCCACAATCATCGTCATGCCTTCCGCGGCGACCTGCTCCATGGTCAGCAGCACCTCGCCGACGAGCTCTGGGTCCAGCGCCGAGGTCGGCTCGTCAAAAAGCATCACTTTCGGCTGCATTGCCAGCGCCCTGGCAATCGCCACGCGCTGGCGCTGACCACCTGAAAGGTGGTCAGGATAGCTCCCGGCTTTATGATCGAGGCCAACCTTGGCCAACATTCTGTGACCGACATCCACCGCCTCGGCCAATGGCATGCCGCGGACGTCGGTCAGGCCGAGCGTGACATTCTCGATCACGGAGAGATGCGGCCACAGATAAAAGAGCTGAAACACCATGCCAATTCCGGCGCGCAACTCCGCTAACTCGCGGCCCGCCATGGCGCGGCGTCGGCCCGAGCCATTCTCGACGTAGCCGATCGGCCGTCCATCAACCCGGATTTCACCGATATCTGGGACTTCGAGATGATTGATGCACCGAAGAAAGGTGCTCTTGCCCGATCCGCTCGGACCAATGAGACAGACAACCTCTCCCTTGTTCACCTCCATGGAAACGCCGCGCAGCGCTTGGACCGCCCCAAAGGACTTCTGAACGCCGCGGGCTTGGATCATCGTTTCCATGCTTCCCATCCTTATGCGCTCGCCGCAATCGCGACCGGCTCGCCGTCAATGACCTTCAGAAGCCGCTTGCGCCGCGCACTCAAACCGCGCTCCTCGAACTTCATCTGGCGCTCGAGAAGCACCTGAAGCCCAGTCAGGCAGCTTGTGAGACAAAGATAAATGACACCCGTGGCGGACAGGATTTCGATGGCACGATAGGTGCTCGAATAGATCGCCTGCGCCGTCAGCATCAGTTCCTGAACCGTGATCACCGAGGCAAGTGAGGAGTTCTTCGTATGGCTGATGAAGTTGCTCATGTAGGGTGGAATGATGATCCGAACCGCCTGGGGCAGAAGGATCTTGCGGACGATTGCGGGGTATCGCATGCCGATCGCCTGGGCGGCTTCGATCTGACCGACATGGACCGCTTGCAGGCCGGCGCGAAAGATCTCGGTGTTATAGGCAGCCGAACTCACCGAGAAGGCAATGATCGCAGCCGGGAATGCATCCAGCGTGACGCCGAACATGGGCGCGGCGTAGTAGACAAAGAAGAGGTGCAACAGCACCGGCGTTCCGCGAAAAATCCAGACATAGGTCCAGACGAGCCCACGCAGCCAGGCCATTCGCGATAATCGGCCCAGCGCGAGGAAGAACCCGGCGATCGTCCCGATGAACTGGCTGATCAGCGTCAGCACGAGCGTCATTATGGCGGCGTTGAGCAAGGTCGGAAGATTTTTCCAGACCACCGAAAAATCGAGATCCATGATCGTATCTCCTTATGGTTTGCCTCCCGGCGGCCGCCGAGAGACAAGACGTCATCACGGAACCTTATCGACCAGCTGCGCGCTGAAATTGTCGATGCCGAAATACTTGCTCGCCCACTGATCCAGCAGGCCTTTCTGGCGCATTTCGGTAATTGCTGCGTCGATTGCCGCCTTCAGATCCGGAGATCCCTTCGGCATCGGCACGCCGACATATCGGATCTGGTACGGCTCCCCGACAATCGCGCCGATACCCTGGCGCTGCTTGAGGAAATTGGCGGCTGCCGTGTCTGGCGCGATGAGAGCATCGACACGGCCGATCGCCAGATCCTGGAACATCTCGGCGTAGCCTGCATATCCCTTGAACTGGCTGAATGCGCCGAACTTCGAAGCGATGTCCTGGGCGGGCATTTCACCATCGTTGGCGCCCGAGATCGCCCCTACGCGCTTGCCCGCCAAATCCTTGTAGCCGTTGATGCCTTCGGCCTTGGAGCTCTTCACAACCACAACCGCCGACCGGGAGTAAGGGATTGAATAATCGAAGGTCGCCTTGCGGTCCTCAGTGATGTTGACGTTGGAAAAGACGGCATCGAAACGGCCTGTTTGCAGGCCGGGGAGAATGCCCTTGAAGTCAAGCCGGTTCATCCGAATCTCCACCCCAAGTTTATCCTGAACGTACTTCTCGACCTGGATGTCATAGCCATCCAGCTCGTTGTTTTCATTGAGGAAGCTTACAGGTGGCAGATTACCGCTCGTTGCGGCGTTCAGATAACCGCGGGCTTTGATGTCAGCAAGGCTGGCGGCGTTCGCAGCAGCGGCGACGATTGAAATCGCGGCCGCCGAAATCAAAAGTTTCAGCATCCTTCATTCCCCTTTGGTTCTGGCGGGAAATCCCTAGACAATCCCACTGGTATCCCACTAAGATACCGTAACAGCGACGAACCAGAAGTGTCAATCGCCAAAACAACGAACTCGCGGAGAAGGCGGGTCGCATCATTGAGGAGGCAGCAATGAGGGGAAGCGCTACGGTTGATGCAAGCCGCCTGTCCGAGCAGACTCATGAGCATTTGCTGTCGCTCATCGAAACCGGCGAGCTTAGACCTGGCGACCTCTTGGAAGAGCGAGCATTGGCAGCAAAGCTCAGTGTCTCCCGAACGCCGATCCGCGCCGCTCTCTCACGCCTCGTCGGTGAGGGCCTTGTCGATCGCGCGCCAAATGGATTGTTGACGGTCACCGAACTTGGCCTGGAGGACTTTGCTCAGCTCATCCAGTTTCGGCGGCTTCTTGAGGGCGAAGCAGCATTGCAGGCGGCGGGGAAAATTCCAGAAGCCGAACTGGGACGTCTGATCGGCAGGATTGAAGAAGCTATGGCCTCGCCTGATCTATCAGAGCATTGGCGGTTGGATGACGAACTGCATGCGCTGGTCGCCAGATATTGTGCGAACCGCTGGCTTGGCCGGTCGGTTACAACGGTGCGCCGCCTGATCAGAATGTGCAACGTCGAGAAGCTGCCTCACCGTTTCAATGAGACCTGCATGGAACATCTCGCAATTTTGCGCGCACTCCAGGAGACCAATGGAGATCTCGCTCGGAAATGCATGCGAAATCACATCGACCAAGTGAGGCTTGGATTCTTGAAGCTGTTGAGCATGCGCTAGAAAAGAGCCCGCCTCGCATATGAGCTCAGGGCACTGTAAAGCCGGAGAATTCACGTCATCGACCTGAAATCCGAATCCGTCTCTGAATCAAAAAGTTGAAGCTGAATATCGCACGAAAGCCGCGCACACTCCGCATCCGCTTCAGGGTGCCGGCCTATTCTGTGAAGAGCCAGCGCATGAACCGCTCTCTTACGCGGTCGATGTGGGTTGCCATTGCCTGCCGCGCTTCATCCGGCTTCTTTTCAGCAACAGCCTCCAAGACGGCGATATGCTCGCGGGCCTGCTGCTCGAAATTCTTCTCCATTCGGACCACGTGGCACATACGCGCCTTGTCCCTCAGATTGCGGATATACTGCGCAAGCAAGGGTTTGCCGCTCGCGTCCGCGACGAAGAGGTGAAACTCGTCGTCGTATTCCCAGAACGGATCGAATTCCAGGTCGGGGTCCTCAAGGATGGCGCGGCTCTTTTCCAGGATCTTGTCGACGCTACCGGGAGTGCTGCGATGGGCGGCCTGCGCGGCAGCCTCTCCCTCGAGCAGCCGGCGAATGACGAGGATCTCCATCAGCTCTTCGACGGCGACTTGGCGGATGACGATACTGCCGTTCGACAAGCGGGCCACGAGGCCCTCACCGACGAGCCGATTGATTGCGGCCCTTAGCGGCGTTCTCGACGCGTTGATCTGCTCGGCGAGTTTGCGTTCCGTGAAAACGTCTCCCGGCCCGAGTTCGCGCGCCAGTATCAGGCTCCGCATGTACTGGTAGGCCTGCTCGGAAATCTTTGTTTGATCCCGCGTTGTCGCGAGTGCGGCGTCGTTCTGCACTTTTATTCCTTGAATTATCCCGTCGAATTCTCCTTAGACGATTGGAGCTTGGGGAGCAATCCCAACGGGGTCCCGCCGGTACAAGCCGGCCCTGGCTTTTTCATTTCCGCTTTACAATATATTTTTTGCCGATAAATTCCATTCGTGCCCCGTTGGTATCCCAGTGGGATTTATGATGGAGTTTGCGTGGATCGAATTATTCAACCGCTCACCCAACGGGAATTCGCCGAATTCGGCGACGTCATCGAACATGAGGGTGACCAGCGCCGTCGTGCACTGTCGATCGACTTCATCGATGCGCAAGACGACATGCGTCGTGCCTTCTGGGTTTCGAAGGTATCGGAGGCGGCGACTTTGCCGACGAAAGTAACACAACTCGAGCGGCATCCCTATTCCGACCAGGGATTCGTTCCGCTGCGCGATACGCGATTCCTGGTAGTGGTGTGCCCAGACGATGCCAAAGGCGATCCCGATGTCGAGCGGATCAAAGCCTTCGTCGCTGAGCCGGGTCAGGGCGTGATCTATCGCCGGAATGTTTGGCACGCGCCGCTGTCGGCGCTGACCGCGCCGGCGGAATTCTTCGTCACGATGGGAGTGACGGACAAAGCCGACAACGACGAATTTTTTGAGCTGGCGACGCCGCTCGGTATCAGCTCGGGAGCATAGAGCGATGAAGCCGATAGAGCATCTTACCAGAGACTTTGTTGGATACGGATCAAAGGGCTATGACCCGAAATGGCCGGACCACGCACGACTGGCGCTGAATTTCGTCATCAATGTCGAGGAAGGATCGGAGCCTTCCATCCTTGACGGCGATGCCGCCAGCGAAGCTGCCTTGACGGAGGGCGGCTCCGGCAATTTCCCCGGCCGCGACCTCGCCGCGGAATCTATGTTCGAATATGGAAGCAGGGTCGGGTTCTGGCGCGTGGCGAGATTACTTGAGGAGCGAGGTTTTCCTGCGACCGTCATGGCATGCGCCCTGGCCTTGGAGCGCAATGCCGACATAAGCAAATACCTGCGCAAGAGCGCATTCGATGTCTGTGCGCACGGCTGGCGCTGGGAGCAGCACCGCGGACTTTCGGTCGATGAAGAACGGGAGCGAATTGCCAGGACAGTGCGCAGCATCGAGGCGTCGATCGGCACCCCGCCGGAAGGCTGGTATTGCCGCTATGGACCCAGCATCAACACCCGCAACTTGCTCGTTGAACATGGCGGTTTTTCATACGATAGCGACGCGTATAACGACGAGCTGCCCTATTGGGTGAAGGTCGGCGACCGCAATCATCTCGTCGTACCCTACAGCTTGACCAATAACGACGCGAAATTCATGCGCGGCGCCATGGCCACGGCAGATCAATTCTTCCAATTCCTGCGCGACGCATTCGACCTCCTTTACGCCGAGGGCAAGCAGTCGCCCAAGATGATGTCGGTCGGTCTCCACCTTCGCATCGCCGGGCATCCCGGACGCGCCGCCGGGCTCCAGCGCTTCCTCGATCACGTCTCCCGCCATGACGGCGTCTGGGTCTGCCGTCGTGGTGACATCGCTAGGCACTGGCATCAGCATCATCAACCGTCACCGTAACCAACGCATGCAACAAAAGGGGAATGCAATGACAAAAAAAACAATCAGCACAATCGCACTTCTGACCGCCCTCGCAGCCTTCGGAATGTCACGCACCGCCGCGCTTGCAGACGATCATCCGCAGGACCAGCCGCTCGTCGTCGGCTCCGATTTCGGCGTCGCGCCATGGATGGTGCGCGGTGCCAGCGGGCCTGAAGGTTTCGGCGTCGATCTCATCAACGCGATCGGAAAGAAGGTCAGCCGTCCGTCGGTCGATATTCAGGATGTCAACTTCTCCGGGCTTTTCGCCGCCTTGTTCGCAAAGCGCATCGAATTCACCGTCAATCCGCTTAACATCACGAAAGAGCGCTCGGAAAAGATGCTCTACACCGAGCCCTTCTTTGCGACGGGCAATGGTTTTCTCGTCAGAAAAGGTGAGAAGCTTGTGAACCTGGACGACCTCAAGGGGCAGATCCTCGCGGTCAACCGCGGCACAATCTCCGACACCTGGGCAACGCAAAACTCTGAAAAATATGGCTTCGAGGTTCAGCGTTACGAAACTTTCCCGGATTCAGTTCAGGCAGTGATTACCCACCGCGCCTTTACCGCCTTGAACGAGATCCCGACGACGGTCTATGCGGCCAGCCAGAACCCGGCAATCGAGGTCGGGTTCAAGGATTTCAACGGCCGCAACTTCGGTTACGCGTTCCGTTACGGCGACGAGGCCTATCGCGACAAGGTCGAGGGCGCCATCGAGTGCCTGAAGCAGGACGGCACAATGGCGAAGCTTTACGAAAAATGGTACGGGGAAAAGCCGGCTGACGGCACCGCACTGACCACCGTCTATGCGGGCTATGGTGCTCCGGGTTTCAAGGGCTACGATGGGAAACCTCATCAGCTCGCCTGCAACTGACCCTGTTTGAGATCCGGCGCGGCTTGACCGCGCCGCGTTCCATGGTGAGGGTTACATGAACCAGATTCTCGAAAACTACTTCAATGGACCGGTAATGGCGCAAGCGTTGCCGGATGTGTTCAGCGGCTTCGTCGTCACGGTCGAGGTGGCTGTCTGTGTGATCGTCATCGGTGTTATGGCCGGCCTCTTCCTGGCCCTGTTGCGCTGTACGAATAGCCGGTTGATCAATGGCTTGGTGACCATCTACGTGGAGGTCTTTCGGACCCTTCCGCAGCTGGTCATCATCATCTTCATCTATTTCGGCTTGCCGTATTTGGGGCTGACTTTCTCACCTTTCTTCGCCACCGCGCTGGCCCTGGCGGCTGTGCTTGCGGCCTTCTCCGCCGAAATCTTCTGGGCGACCATCATGGCGGTGTCGAAAGGCCAGTGGGAAGCCGCATCCGCCCTCGGGATCTCCCGCGTGCTGACACTGCGTCTGATCATCCTTCCCCAAGCCATTCGGCTGGCCATCCCGCTTGTGACAAACCGCTCGATTGCCATAACCAAAGGCACTGCGCTTGGCGCTGCAATCTCGCTTCCGGAAGCCCTTGGCAGCGCGCAGAGCGCCATGTCCATCTATGCCAATCCGTCACCTCTGACGCTCGCCGCCGGCTTCTATCTCGCTTTCTTCATTCCGCTCGTATGGCTGAGCCGCGCTTTTGAAAAGCGGTTTGCCCGGTCTCAGTAAGGAGCAGCCATGGATCTCTTCCTCCAGAATTTCGCGAGCGTACCGTCGTTCCTGAAGATCTATCCGCTGTTGTTGCAAGGGCTAGAACTGACGGTCCTGCTGGCGCTTGTCTCGTTGCCGCTGTCGGCACTGTCGGGACTCGCGGTAGCAATGATCTACAGCTTCGGTGGAGCATTCTCCCGTCGCGCGGTGATCATACTGATCGATTTGCTGCGTTCCTTTCCGGTCATCGTTTTGCTCATTCTGATCTTTTACAGCCTGCCTTTCTTTGGAGTGACGCTCGGCAACTTCACCGCTGTCGTCGTTGCTCTGGTGATCAACAATGCAGGCTATTTCGGCGAGATTTTCCGCGCCGGTCTCCAGTCGATCCCAAAGGGTCAGCATGAGGCCGCGGCAGCCCTCGGTCTCCATCGTTTTCACACCATGATCCTCGTCATCCTGCCGCAGGTTCTCAGGAAGGTGCTCGCTCCTTTGGCGAGCAATTCCCTGGAGCTCATCAAGACGACGTCGATCGCCTCGATGGTGGCGTTGCCCGAATTGCTTCGCTCGGCGCGCGTCGCACAGGAGCAAACCTATAACCCGACGCCGCTCACAGCGGCGGCCCTCATCTTTTTCATTATGCTTTGGCCCTTCTCCCATTGGGTGTCCCGCATGGAGAGGCGAGCCATCATCGGGAGCAACCAGCGATGAGCATCGTTATCACCGGGGGCACCGGCTTTGTCGGCCTGGCGTTGACCGAGGCACTCGAGCGAGCGGATCGGGATGTCGTGTTGTTCGGACGCGAACCGATGCCGGACCGTTTCGTCCCTCTTCTCGGCAGCGCGTCCTTCATCGCCGGAGACATCGCAAACGGCGCCGATCTCGATCGTCTTTTCGACACAGTGGAACCGGAGGCAGTGGTTCACCTGGCCGCCGCGACACCCGACCGGGAAGCAGAAATGCGCGATCCCGCGGCGGTTATTGCCGTCAACATCGGCGGCACCGCAAATCTCATGCGATCGCTTTCGCGTTTGGCGTCGCGGCCGCGGGTTATCATTGTCAGCAGCGTGGCCGTTTATGGCGAGGAACCTCCGGCGTGGGGTACATATCGCGAGGATGAATCTCTGCCGGCGCCGACAAGTCTTTATGGCATCTCCAAGCTCGCGGCCGAAAACACGGCCATCCGTCTCGCACAGCTTTATGGCATGGACCTGACAATCGTCAGGCTCGGTCCAGTCTATGGTCCTTGGGAGTACAAGACGGGCCTGCGCCCCATCCTCAGTCCGCACGGCCAGGTGCTCGATACCTGGCTGCGGGGCGAGGACGTCGTTCTTCCCCGTGCGCTCAGAGGGGACTGGCTCTATAGCCGGGATGCCGGCCGGGGCATCGCGGCGCTTCTGACTGCCGGCTTTCTCCCGCACACGATCTACAATCTCGGCGGCGAGGTGCTGACGAGCCTCGCGGAGTGGGCCGAGGAGCTTCAACCGTTCCCCCGGGCGCGAAAATGGAAGATCGCAGGACCAGGAGAAGCGGCAAATATCCGGTTCGGACTGTCACGTGACCGAGCCCCACTCAATATTGAGCGGATCAAGACCGATATCGGCTTCCAGCCGGCATTTTCGGGCCGCGTGGCGGCAGAGGACTACATGTCCTGGCTTGCCTCGGTCAGCGGCTAGCCTCCAACAAGGAAAGAACCGGCATGCGTCTGCGAAACAAGACCGTCATCATCACCGGGGCATCGTCCGGCATCGGCCGCGCAATAGCGACGCGGTTTTGCGAGGAAGGCGCCAACATCGTTGCCGTCGACATTACGCGCGAAGTCGTTGAAGGCGGTGTGCCCGTTATCGAGGCGCTCAACGCCATCAGCCCGAAGGCCATCTTCCTGCAGGCCGACATTGCGCGGGCTGATGATGTGGAACGGGTGTTCGTAGAGAGCAGGGCGCGATTTGGTCGGCTCGACGTTCTTGTCAACAATGCAGCAATCCACGCGCCCACACCGCTTGCCGATACCGAAGAGGCGGATTGGGACCGGGTCATGGATGTCAATCTGAAGGGCGCGTTCCTGTGCAGCCGAGCTGCGGTTCGCGTCATGCTGAGACAGGAAATCGTCAATGAGGCCCGCGGCCGCATCATCAACATTTCCTCCCAGCACGGCATGGTTTCCGCGCCAGGCGACCTCGCTTACGGCGTCAGCAAGGCAGGTCTCGTCTATATGACCAAACAGATTGCGGCCGACTATGCCGCCGACAGCATCATCTGCAATGCGGTCGCTCCCGGAAAGATACTGACAGGCAAGACCGGCCGAGCCGTCCTGCCGGAAATGTTGGACTACTCCCGTCGGCGCACTCCGATGCCGCGGCTCGGCAAGCCGGCGGATGTCGCGAATGCTGCACTATTCCTGGCGAGCGACGACGCAACCTATATCACCGGCCATAATCTGCTTGTCGATGGCGGATGGATGGCCGCGTGACCCTCGTTCTGAGATCTGCAACCAGTTCAGGCCGGAAACTTCTCACGGCCTTATCCGGTAGGCAGGCGCTCCGAAAGCACCTCACCGCCAGTTCGAAGTCGTTACTTCCTTCGGAATGATCGCAAAGATCGGTACCTGCCGACATTCTAGCGGCGAGAGCCACGGCTATTTCATCTCTTGCTTTGATGGATCCGGCGGACCGACCTCAAACGTATTGATGGTCATCGAAATCAGCCCGTAGTAGCCGAGCACCCCGACGAGATCGACAAGCGCCTCGTTCCCGAGAACGGCGGCCGCCCTGTGATATAGCGCCTGATCGACCTTCCGTTCGCCTTGGATGCCGAAAGCCAGATCGTGCACGACCGCTTCATCCTCCAATGCAAAATCGGGCTTGCGCCCTGCCCTGATCGCATCGACGACTTCGGGCGAGATGCCGGCCTGTAGGGCGATGGGCTTGTGCGCCTGCCATTCATATTCCGAGCGCCAGACCTTCGCCGTCACCAGAATGGCGAGTTCGGACAGCCTTGGCGGCAGCAGCGTGTCGTAGCGGCAATAGCGTCCGAGCGATTGGGCGAGATCGGCCAGCTGAGGCCGATGCAGCCAGATCGCCAGCGGACCGCGAACGCCGCCGCGGGGGCCGGAGGTGATGGCATCATAGACGGCACGCTGAGCGTCGCTCAACCTATCCGGATCGGGTGTCTTCAAACGCACCATGACGTCATCCCTGTTCCGGCCGGCCGGTGGCATTGTACGCCGGCTCGGATGTGGCGAAACGGTTGAGCCAGTCTTCCAGGATCGGAAAATCGCCGCGCCACCGCACTGGCTCCCTCCAGTCCAGATAGGACAATGCGCAGGCTAGGCCTATGGATACAAGATCTGTGGTATGCGGATCGGGGAGGTCCTGTTGCATGGATGTCATAGCGCGAAAAATCTTGCCGCGCTGGTGGGACAGCCAGCGTTCGGACGTTTGCTCCGGTTGCCGAAACCGCCCCTCATAGACCATCAGCAGGCCCGCATCCATGATGCCGTCGGCAATTGTCGCGCGCGTCAGGGCGCGATACCGCTCGACCCCGGACTGCGGCAGCAGCCGCGGCCTGCCGCTCAGGCCGTCAAGATATTCGACGATCACCCGGCTGTCGAAAATGACGCTGCCGTCGGCCAAGAGCAGCGTCGGCATCTTGCCGAGCGGGTTCTGCCGGCGCAGAGTATCGTCTTCGTCGAGCGTATCGGCAGGCGCGATGGTGATGACAGGCTCGAGCCCGAGCACCTTCGTCGCCATGCGAACCTTGCGGCCGAAGGGAGAGGTCATTGTCGTTCGTAATACCATCGCCGATTGGACGATTTCATTAGAAGCCGAATTCAGCATTCCGTATTCCTTGAATTATCCGGGTGATCGCGGCGGAAGCAGGAAAGCCGGCTTCGGCCGCGATCTTTCAAATCAGGGCACCTTATAAGGCGCCCTGTTGCGGAGCCGGCCCGGTATCATTGAGACCGCTTTCGCCGGCAACGTCGTGGAACAGGCGGCGGGAACGGAACTTCCAGCCCGCCCCTACGCGGACCACATGGTCCTCATAGGTTCCGGCGACCGCGATCACCGGCCCGTCTTCGGAATCGCGCGCGACCAGGAAGTTGGACTTCACACGGGCTTCGTCGCCGGTCAGCTTGATAATGATATTGGTCGTGAGGTGCTTGCGCCGCTTTCCCGGCACCGGCTCCGGAACAAGGCGTCGCAGAAGCGCCTCGATATCCTTAGGGCCAGTCGCCTCTCCGTTTCGCGAAATCCACGCGCCGTCCTCGGTGAACAGCCTCGAAAACTCAGCGAGCTGGTATCCATCGAGCAGGAAGCAATATTCGGCCAGCAGCTCCCGAATTGCCTCGCGGTCTTCGAGCTGGCCGGTCATACGAGCTGCCTCGCGGACGGCACGACCGTCTCTTCCTGCGGCTGCGGATCGATCGGCTTGCGGGTCATCGTCAGGCAGACGACGGCGCCGATCAGTAGAAGCGCTCCGGCAAGCAGGAAGGCATTATCGTAGTTGCCGGTGGCGGAAACGACATAGCCGGTTGCGATAGGCGCCACGACGCCGAAAAGGTTGCCGCCCGTTACCAATATGCCGTTGGCACGGCCGACATCGGCGGGATTGCGCAGCAGGTCGTTCTGCAGGGCGATATTGAGCCCGACCGCGCTGCCGATGCAGGTCAGCGAGATTGAGAACACGGTCAGCAGCAATGTGGTGTCGCTAATCCAAGGTGTCAGGAAGACACCGGACGAACACAGCATCATGATCGTCACCAGATTGCGGCGCCGTCCGCCCTCGACAGGCGAATTGCGCAGCAGTCTGTCGCTCAGCCAGCCCACGAAGATCGTGCCGGGAACGGCGACGGCATAGGGGATGGCGGTGTAAAAACCGGTCTTGAGAACGCCCAGCCCGCGCGTTGCCTGCAGGTAGCTCGGCAACCAGGTCAGGAACAGATAGACCGTGTAGACGGCGCATCCCTGCGTGACGAAGAGACCCCAGGTCGATGTGTAGCGCAGCAGCGAACCGATTGAGGCGCTTGCGCCCTGCCGGGCGGTGCCGCCGCGTTCGCTGAGGATCTTGCGGCGTTCTTCCTCGCCGATGAAGCCCGCTTCCTCGGGCTGGCGGTAGAACAGCAGCCAGGCGACGAGCCACAGAAAGCCGATCACGCCCGCGCCGAAGAAAGCGATGCGCCAGCCATAGGCGGCAACGATGGCGCCCATGATCAGCGAACCGAGCGCCGGACCGGCATAGCCGCCGCAGTTGAAGATCACCGTCGCAACGCCGCGCTCGCGCGCCGGTATCCATTCACGGATTGTGCGGGCTCCGGCCGGATAGGTGGATGCCTCTCCGAAGCCCATGGCAAGCCGCGACAGAAATGCGGTGAAGAACGAGCCGCTGAAGCCGGTGAAAATCGTCGCAAGCGACCAGATCGCCATGCCCGCCGCTGTCGATTTCCGCGTTCCGACCTTGTCGATATAGACGCCCCAGGGCAGGACGAAAATCAGATAGGTCCAGAGGAAGGCGGAGAACAGATAGCCGAGCTCGACGGTCGACAGGCCGAATTCCGACTGGATATGCGAGGCCGAAACCGACAGCACGACGCGGTCGATATAGTTGATGGTACATCCCGTAAAGAGCAGGATATAGATAATGGAACGTCCGATTTTCACTCTGGCCCCTCCCTATAGCAGTGTGATTGCACATCTCCGGCACAGCTCCGCGGTCCTCTCCGAGCGCGGTCTGTGCCTACTTCTTCTCAACCGCCGGAGCGGTTGATGAAATCCACAAGCGCCGCATTGAAACGCGACGGTCGTTCGACATTCGGCAGATGACCCGCCTCCGGAATCTCGACAAAGCGGGCGCCGGCAATCTGCGGCGCCATGTCTCGCATGGTCTCGGCAAGCGGCCTGTCCCCGGATCCCGCGATCAGCAGAACCGGACATTCCAGCCTTGCGAGGCGCGGCCGGTAATCGAAGGATTGAAGCGCCCGCGCGCCCAAGACAAAGCCTTCGAGCGGCGTCGAGGCGATCATCTCGCCGACGATATCGACTCCGCTCTCCTTCCCGGCAATGCTCGCCGGCAGAAACCAGCGCTGCAGCGTCGGCTCGACAAGACCGGCCATGCCCTTGCCTTGGGCGAGGTCGATCCTCTCCTGCCAGACCGTTGCTCCGCCCCGTGCCGTCGCTGCCTGACCGTCCGCCATGACGAGGCGGTCCACACGGCCGGGACTGCGCAACGCAAAGGCCAGCACAGTCACCGCACCCATCGAAATGCCGACCAATGTCGCCGAGGCGATACCGAAGGCGTCCATCAGTTCGAGCAGATCGTCTGCCAGACGGTCGAAATCGGCCGGCTGTTGCGGTACGTCGCTGCCGCCGTGACCGCGCTGGTCATAGCGAAGAATTCGGAACGAGGCCGCAAGTTCCGCGACCTGATCATTCCAGATATCAAGGGATGTCATGAGGGAATTGCTGAAGACGATCCATGGCTTGCCTGGCGCGCCATCGACCCGGACCCGGAGGTTTAAACCATCGACTTTGACCTGAAACTCTGCTCCTGCGGGACGATCCGGGAACAGGGTCTCGGAGGGCCCCAAACGCGTTTCTGTCGCGCCGCCTGGTCCGATCTCGCTCTGTAACTGGCGAATGCTCAATGCGCCCTCGCGGATTCGATTAGGAATTCGCGGGCAGATTAAAGGAGTGTAAATCTATATCACAAATACTTCTTTACTATCGTCTCCATGCCGCCTCGGCATGGTTATTTCCAAGCCGAACTCTCCCGCAGCCTTTCGACGATGTTGCGGATGGCCTCGTTCACCGCCCGGAAGGCTGGCTTGTTTGCCTGGTCGAGTCGCGTTGCCGTAATCAGCGTCCAGTTGATCTGCGGTGATACAATCGGCGCGGCATCGACGGTACCGTGCAGCCGCTCGGACAGCACGCCGCCCTGGGTCAGGATCGTATAGCCCAGGCCGTATCGCACCAGCGCCTTGGTGATCCACACGCCGTCCGAGCGCTGGACGATATTGAGATCGAGCTTGTGTTTCTCCGCCTCCTGATCAACCAAAATGCGCAGGAAATTCGGCCGGCTGGGCAGGATGAGAGGCAGGGCCGCCGCCTCGGCGAAGGTATAGCTCTCCTGCTTGAGCGATCCCGACTTGCCGACGACCCAGAGATATTCGTCCAGCAGATGCGTGACGAGAAAGTCATCTTCTGAAGGGGCCTCATGCATGACCACGAGGCTGATCTCGTTGTTGTTCAGCATACGAAGCAGATCGCCGCTGAAGGCCTCACGAAAGCGGAGTTCGATTTCAGGGTAGTTCTCGCGCACATATTCCAGAAGCGGCGGAGCGATCAGTTCCCCGGGTGTCGGCGGCATTCCGACCGTCACCACGCCGCGCGCGACATTTGCCGTGATGGCGATATCGTGGACAGTTTGTTCGACCTGATTGAAGATCGTGTAGGCGCGGGTAAGCAATACCTCGCCGGCCTCCGTCAATTGCACTCCGCGAACGGATCGTGTGAAGAGCGGCGAGCCGAGCGCCACCTCCAGCTTGGATATCTGCCGACTCAAGGCCGGTTGCGCAACATTGAGCCGCTGGGCTGCCCGGGTGAAACTCCGCTCCTCCGCCACGGAGACAAAATAGCGGAGCGAAGCAAGTGTTATTTCGTGATGCATAGCTAGCACGATGTCCCGAAGCTCTTTCCAAAGCAGTCCGATCAGTCAAAAGGCGGCATTACCGACCGTCTTAGGCACAACCAGATGTCCAACTAGTACGGCATTATCTTCATTATGGGACAACGAGATGCGGTGCTAGAGGACATATCTTCCAGCAACGTTGTGGGACGTTGCGTAACGCGCCAGGTCTGTTGTCAAATCGACGATGGAAAGCTCGGCTTAGCGCCGCTTCGCCGGTCAGCTCAGCACCCCATACATCATCCAAGTGATGCAGCCGCCGAGCGCGATCACAAGCAGCGGCGGCAGGCGCGGGACTGCTATCAAAGTTACAGCCGCGGCGAGCGCGATTGCGACCGAGGCGATGTTTCCGCTCGTCAGACGCAATATCGAAATAACGCCGGCGATGATGAGGCCGGTGCCGATCGGCGCGAGCCCTTCGCGCATGATGCGATGCCATGCTTTCTCGCGATGGGCGTTCGAGAGCCGGAAGACGGCGTAGCAAAGCAGCGAGGAGGGAAGAAAGAAGGCGAGCGAAGCAACGAGCGCGCCCGTCCAGCCGGCCATTCTCCACCCGATCAGCGTGGCGAGCATGGTCCCGGGGCCGGGTGCCGCGCGGGAAACGGCGAAGAGCTCGACGAATTCCTTGGAAGTTAGCCAGCCCCGCCCGGTGACGAGCTCGCTCTCGAGGCCCGCGATGATGCTGCCGCCGCCGCCGATCGAAGCCAGCGAGAAGGGCACAAAGATCATCACCAGCCCGATTAGAACATCATCGCGCATCGGCCGCCCCCCGTTTCCAGCGCAAGAGAACGCTGACCGGCGCAATGACGGCCACAACGGGCAGAAGCGGCCATTGGAGGATGCCGACAGTAATGATGGTAACGATGGTGACGAACAGAGCCGCCCAGTTGCGGCGGGATCTCACGATGCCCCGCCAACCGACGGTGCTGAGCAGTCCCGTCGCCGCGGCGGCAACGCCGATCAGGCTCGCCTCGAAAGCTTTGGCATCACCGAGATGGCCGATGAGCACTCCGAGTGCGATGACGGCAAAAAAGGGACCCACCAGAAAGGCGAAAATGCAGGTGGCGGCTCCCAGCGGCCCGCGCAGTTGCTCGCCCATGCAAACCACCATGTTGACGACATTGGCCCCTGGCAGCATTTGCGAAATCGCCATGCTGCTCGCGAAATCATCTTCGCTGATCCAATTCCGCTTGCGGACGAACTCCTGATAGAGCCAGCCGGACAGACCTCCACCGAAGCTCAGGATCCCGATCCTGAAGCAAACGGTGAAAAGCATCAGCAGCGAAGTGGGTCTCAGAGGAATTGCCTGGTTTGTCTGGATATCCATGCTGGGCGCCGCGGGCTCTCATTGAAGCTTATGGAAGCGCGGCCCGGTCCGGCCGGCTTCCCCGAACCGCCTAGCGGCTAGCCACCCGCCTGCCTATCGGTACGGGAATAGCCCTCCCCGAAATCCCAATTGCCCGGTACGTAGGGGCGGTCGACCTCGTGGCACCAGTTCTCCCAGCCGCGCTCGAAGGTGAAGCCTGCGCGACCGCGCTCGATGGCGGCGATCTCGCCCGGGGAGAGATAGGTCACCTCCCCCAGCGCCATCGCCTTCATCTGCATGCCGGCATTGAGCTCCATGTAGACGGCCGTAAAGACCGCCTCACGCAGCGAGCGCCCGACGACCGTGCTGCCATGCCCCCGCATCAGCGTCATCGTCCGCCCGCCAAGGCAGGCGGCGAGATCGCGACCCATGTCTATGTTGGTCACCAGAAGATTGGTGCTTTCGCCGAACTTGTGGCTGATATCCCACGTCGGAATGTCGTCGCCGATCGGCGCGCACATGTGCATGATCGGTCGAAGCTTCTTGCCGGTCACGGAAAACGGGATCACGCTCGGGCTGTGATTGTGGACAACGGCATTGATCTCTGGTCTCGCTTCGTAGATGCCGGCATGAATGAAGCGCTCGGAATAAGGCTTGCCAGGCTCCGCGCCGATGCTCGTCCCGTCCAGCGTGAATTCCATGATATCAGAGGCTTCGATGATCGCCGGCGCCCGCGCCCGTGACAGAAAGAAGCTGTTCGGATTCTCAGGATTTCTCACGCTGACATGTCCGAAGGAATCCAGAACCCCTTCGTTGGCCAAGATTCGGTTCGCCGTTACCAGTTCCTCAAGGAGATCGTGCTGATCCATCATCATGTTTCCGTATATTGCCGCAGGGGTTGTCTTGTCGCTGATCAGGCAACGACCGATGACCAGGTTTCCGGAATGATTCCATCGTCGACGGCACGGCCGACATAGTATTTCCAGAGCTTGGCCACGTGCCGGTCGCGATTGAAGGTGCGGCCGAAATCCTCGAGCTCGGCGGCGGTCAGGGGCTCGACCTCTCCCAAGAGATGCGCGTCGTAGAGCGCCTTGGCATTTTCGACGAAATGCACGGAATCGATCAACAGCGCCTTGACGGATTCGGCAACGATGACCTGGCCATGGGCGCGTATCTGCAGCGCCTGATGACCGCCAAGCGTCTTCGCCAGCGCGTGGCCGAGCTCGGAATCGCTGACATGGCTCGGATCCGGATGTACCGGGATGCCACTCGCCCAGCGGATCGCGTGGTTCTTGACCGGCAGCAGCGGCTTGTTCTTGACGATCGTAAAGGTCGTGGCGAGATCGTCATGGAAATGCGCCACGGAATTGACGTCGGGACGCGCCTTCAGCACTTCGGTGTGGAGATAGACTTCGGCCGGCGCGCGGATGCCCTTCGGTCCGACGACGACCTTCCCTTCCATGTCGCAGATCAGAAGATCGTCCGGTCCCAACGAGGCGCGGCTCTGGTCGAAGGACTGGATCAGGATATGCTGTCCGTCTGGCAGCCGGGCGCTGACATGGCCGCTATAACCGAGGATATCGAGACTGTTGAGAATCAGCGTGCAGGAGGCCACCTCCTCGCGCAGCCGGCGCTCCTCGACGTCATATCCCGTACCGGACCTTGCTTCCTGAAAACCGCTCATTGAAACTCCTTGATGATATTCCTTGAATGTGAATGTTGAGGCCGCTCGTCAGTCCTCGAAGAGGACGCCGCGATAGAGCGGAATGGAAAGGATCTCTTCGAAGCTGACCCACAGGAACAGAACGACGGCAGCCGCGATCAAGATGCTGAAGAGGGGCTTCTTGCGGCCCTCCAAGATCATGTAGGAGGCCAGATAGACGGGCACCGAGGGCAGAATGCCGACGAGCATCACGCCCGCCGTAAAGGCGGCAACCCAGCCGACCGCCAACAGCTCACGGCGGCCGGACGGATGTCCTTCGTCCTCCTCGTCGCTCTTGGGCATCTGCGTGATGCCGGCTCCAGGATTGAGATATTTACGGACGAGCTCGCCGGTGCGGGTCGCCGTGCGCGAGAGGATATCGAGCGCGATCAACACCACCAGCGTATAGCAGACAAGGAGAGGGACCTCGCGCGAGGCGGGCGGATATCCGTAGGATGCGACGATGAAGATGCCGGTGATGGTAAGCAGCACGAGCGGCGGCGCGAAATTCTGGGCAAGCGCGCTGAAGCCTTTGGGGGATTCCTTCATGACAATTCCTCGGCCGTTTTCTGCCGCCGCGAGAGCGAGCGCAGCATCGGGAAGGTGAGAGCAAAGACGATCATAAACAGCAGCAAGGCCGAGATCGGACGGGTGACGAAGATCGACCAATGCCCACTCGAGATCATCATCGTCTGGTCGAAACTGCGTTCGGCAAGTTCGCCGAGCACCAGCGCGATGACGAGCGGCAGGCGCGGATAATCGAAGCGGATCAGCAGATAGCCGATGATGCCGAAGACGAAGGCGAGCACGATATCCCCCGCCAGCGAGTCGTTGGCATAGGCACCAACGAAGGAAATGGCGATGACGGCGGGCACCAGGATATGGGCGTCGAGGCGCGTGATCATCGCCAGCGGGCGGACCATCATCAGGCCGATCACCGAAGCAAGTACGGATGACAGCGTCAGCGTCAGGATGAGACCGTAGATCTCCGCCTCGTGATGCATGATCATCGTCGGTCCGGGCTCCATACCGTGCAGCACGAGGACCCCGAGGAGCACGGCCATTTCGGCGGTGCCGGGAATGCCGAAGGCGAGTGTCGGAATGAGGTTACCACCATCCTTGGCATTGTTGGCCGCTTCCGGAGCGATGACCCCCTCAATGTTGCCCTTGCCGAAGCTGTTCGGATCCTTGGAGGCCTGAACGGTGCTGAAATAGGCAAGGAAGGCGGCGACTGTCCCGCCGACGCCAGGGATCGCGCCGACTAGCGTGCCGATCAGCGAGCCGCGAAGCAGCGTCTTCCAATATTTGAACGAGGCCCATACGCCGTCCAGCGTCCCTGTCAGCCCCACCTTGTCCTTGTGCTTGGCGATCGAGCCGCCCTTAGCGGAGAGCTCGATCATCTCCGGGAAGGCGAAAAGGCCGATCATCGCCGGAGCCAGCGGAACGCCCTCCCACAGATGTTCGATGCCAAAGGTGAAGCGCGTGCCGCCGTTGACGTTGTCGAAGCCGACGAAGGCAAAGAGCAAGCCGATACCGCCGACGATCATGGCGCGCAGCATGTTGCCCGGCGCGCAGGCGGCGATCGTCACCAGCCCGAGCACCGCCAGCAGGAAGAATTCCGACGGGCCAAAGGCGAGGACGATCGTCTTCGAGATCGGAATGACGAGCAGCAGCGTGAAGACACCGATGACGCCGCCGACGGAAGACGAACTTGCCGAGGCGCCGAGCGCGAGACCTGCCTTGCCCTGCTGGGCGAGCGGATATCCGTCGAGGCAAGTCGCTGCGTTGGGCGCGCCGCCAGGCAGGTTGATGAGGATCGAGGTGACCGAGCCGCCGAAGGACACCGCACCCATCAGCCCGCCCGCTAGTGAAAGGGCGGCATAGGGGTCGAGACCGACGGTCATCGGCCCGAAGACTGCAAGCGCTGTCGTGCCGCCCATGCCGGGAACGACGCCGACGATGAGACCAATCAGCATCCCGATCGTCAGAAACAGAAGCGACTGCAACGTAAATACATTGCCAGCCGCGGTGAGCGCGACGTCAAGCATCGATCTTTCCCGATCCTCTGGTGCTTAGTTGGCAGGGCCAAGATATTGGCTGTACTGCTTGTAGAAATCGAACTGGCTTTCGAGCGAAGCCTTGGCCGCAGCCGCGTCGCCGGGTTCGATGTCGATGCCGCTTTCCTTCGACCACTTCACCGTGTCCGGATCCTGCATGGCGGCCATCAGGCTGTCAGCCAGCGTCTTTGCGACCTCGGGCGGAAGGTCCGGCGGGCCTGCGACAAGCCTGCCGAGCGTCAGTTTGGAAAGTTCGGGGCGGCCCATTTCCGTAGCATTCTGCGCGCCGGGAACGGAGGACTTCTCCTCGAACGTACCGATAATGCGCATCTCGCCGGATTCGGCGAATTTCTTGAGAAGCGGCAGCGGGCCGATGACGGCATCGCCATCGCCGCGGATGACGGCAAGCACGTAGTCGTTGCTGCCCTTGTAGCCGGAGATGATCTCGCGCTTGATGCCGAGCATGTCGGTCGCGATCATCGTGGTGGAATAGGCGGTGGAAGACGGGCCGGAGGCTGTGAACTTGACCGGACGCCCGAGCGCCTTCAGGTCCGCTACAGTCTTGTAGGAAGAGGCGGAGGGAACGCCGACGCCGTAGTCATCGTGGCCGAAGCTCGCAAGCCAGGTCATCTTGGTCAGATCGTACTGCAGACCGCTGTCCCCACGGATCTGGGGAACCAGCATGCCGGGGATGTTGAATATGCCGATCGTGTAACCATCGGCCTTGGCACGGAAAACCTGCGCCGCGCCGCGCGCGCCGCCAGCGGCCGGAACGTTCGTCGGGACGACGTTGACGGATTGCGGCAGGTGGCGCTCCATGGTCGGCGAAATCGCCCGGACATACGTATCGAACCCGCCGCCTGGGCTCACCGGGATCACGAATTCAATATTCTTGGCCGGAAAATCGGCCGCCACGACCGGGGTCGCTGCCAGCGCAAGACAAGCAACGACTGTCTGAATAATCCCTCTCACTCTCACTCTCCTCCTCTTAACGTCCCGTGGGTATGGTCGGATACCGGACCGCATCGCCGGCATCGGTCGCCTTGCGCTCAACGAACGAAATTTGACCCGAAAACACGCATCAGGCGCCGGCGCTGCGAATGCTGTGCAGATCTGTGGCGCTGAAGTGCAATTTGAGAATGAGATCGACGTCCGACTGGTCGAAACGCATCTGCACCCTCCCCAACTGCTAGCGTGACCCAAACGGATACAGCCTGCCGGGTTCATAACAAGGATAGATTTTTGCTCGCTGCTATAATTTTAATTCGTAGCTCGCCACGCGCGAAATCCGCTTGCTCGGCAACTCCGCGCGGCCTCCGTCCTTTAGCGCGTCGCAAGCGGCCGGCATGATCGGGGCAAAACTTCCCGGCCCTGCGTGGGATAGAATTTTGCTGCAACTCGATCTCTTTTGTATGAAAATTATGCCCAAATTCGTGTTCTTCCCAAAATCCCCGGAAATCCTTATGTAGGTTTCTGTTCCTTGCTACTCAGACCCCAAGAAGCGAAATGAGCGTTGAAGCCGCGCCCAATACAGACGGACAGCCGCTGTTGTTCGATACGGCTGCTTTCGCCTCGCCGCAGCAGGGGTTCGAGCGCTTGTGCGAGCTGATCGTCGACATCTGCGACGCGGCGATGCTTGGCGAGGCGGAGAATTTCCGTGTCGTCGCCAGCACCCTGCATCTTGGCAATGCGTTGCTGCTGGACGGCCGTTCGAGCGCCTTGCGCTATAACAGGACGCCCGAGCATATCGCGCGCGGCCTCGATCACTTTCAGCTCGTCATGTATCTCGGCGGCGGCGCTGAATTCATCGTTGGCGAGCGCACCTTCCTGCAGCGGGCGGGTGACGTCTCCCTCATCAATATGAGTAAACCCCACCTGACGCGCGAAATTCCGGGCGACGACGGCGTAGCCCGAGTTTTGAGCTTCATGCTTCCTCGCCCTTTGCTCGCGCCCCTGTTCGCCGCGATCGAAAACGTTCCGACGATCACCGTTGCAAGGCGCGAGACCGCATTTGGAGCCCTGATCGGCGAACATATGCTGGCGCTGAAGCGTTACGCGGCGCAACTGACGCAGGCCGAGCGCCAAGCGGCAGCCCAATCGCTGGCGCAGCTTGCAGCCGGCGGCATGAATTCCCACGCCGACAACACCGTCCCCCTCCCGAGCTCATCGCAAGAGGCGCTGCGCGCCCGAATCAAACGGCACATCGAGGACAATCTGAGCACAGCCTCGCTCGATGTGACGAACCTATGCCGCCGCTTCGCGCTATCGCGCGCCAGCCTCTATCGCCTGTTTGCGCCGCAGAGCCCCGCGAGCTACATTCAACAGCGCCGGCTGCACCGCGCCTTCGCCATCCTTGTTTCTCCGGCATTCCGCCCCTGGCGGATCATCGACGTTGCCGTCGAATGCCAATTCAGCTCGGACGCGACCTTCATCCGGGCCTTTCGTCACGAATTTGGCCTCACGCCCGGGGAAGCGCGCGAGCGGTCGCTACGGACCTCCAATGCGCCTCCGGACGATCGCCCGGCCGAGCCTCGTCCCGACGCCGAAGCGGCGCGCTGGGTGGCCGAGCTCACAGGCGCCATTCCGCAACTCTCCGCGCTTCGCACCATCCGCCAGGAGAAATGAGACGGAGTGCAAAGCAAGCAGGGATGGAGGGCAAAGCCGCCGCTGTCGCCTTCTGGTACGGGCTGCGCTTTTCGATACAAGGAGATAGACGTGACCAGGATCGGAATCGCTGTTTTTGGAGCTGCACTGCCTTTGATGAGCGTGGCCGCTGCTTTCGCGCAGGACCAGGCCGGAGTGATGTATCGCTGCGACGACGGCACGGCGGTCATTGCAAGCTTTGTGAATTCCACGAACGAGGTCCTGATCACGACAGGTGGCCGCAGCTTCCGTTTGCCGCAAGCGAGGTCCGGCTCAGGCGCGCGCTACACGGATGGCAGCGTGGTGTTCTGGATCAAAGGCGACGACGCGCAGCTCGAAGCGGCCGGCAGATCGACCAACTGCCACGCGCAATAGTTCGAAGCTTGGATCGAATAAAAAAGGCGCCCAATCGGGCGCCTTCCGGAAGCAGCTTTGCGGCAAGCTCGATCAGTTGGCGACGGCCATGCCGGCCTGCACCTCGACGATCGCCTGATCGACCAGGCTGATCGCGTTGAGGCGGTGGCCTCCCTTGTTGGTCGTACCTTTCTGCAACGATGATTTCGCAGAGACCAGCGAATTCAGCGCCGACTGCATGTAAGGCTGGTTACCGCCCCACTGAGCTTCGACGCGGCTCGGCTGCAGAAGGATTGCGGCGCTCGAAGCAAAGGCTATTCCAAGGCAAAAAGCGAGCGCCGTTCGGCGCGGCGGCAAAGATAAAGATTTCATCAATAACTCCATTAAATCCAGCTTTGGTGGCGCAAGATCAATTACTTACGCCGAGCAAAATACGTACGCGCGAATGAAGGGCAATGACTGGAGCGCATATTTACGAGGCTGGGAACAAAATTGATACGTTCAGAATACTTCGCTGAGACGATTGGCAAACGCTTGATATTATTATTGCTCAACCAAGGCCGGAGACGCGTGCATCCCGCCGCTCTCACGCGACGTCTATCCAAGTCCGGGTCTCATGTGAGAGCCGAATCGCGGCTCTCCCGACAGTCGATCTGATTTCTCGCGTGTCCGGCTTCTCGGCCCTGACATCCCGTCGGATAACGTCAGTTCACCGCCTTCACCGCACAGATTGCGTAGCGATGCTGCGCAGCCCTTTCCAGGCCCTTCAGGAAGGTGAAATTCCCTCTCTGCGTTCTGTGGATCGTCCGCATGTTCGTGTCGATGGTTATGGTCGAAAAGCCGGCGTCCGTCAGCAACGCCGCCACTGCTTCGGCGCGTGCACCCTTCGAAAAGTAGACCCGCGAAAGGATGCTCTTGTGCGTTTCGGCAAGGGCGGGCGGCTGATGCGGGCGAGCGGAGCTCCGGCGAAGCCGGGACAACGCATCGGCGAGACGGTTCGCGAGGAGTGAGACGAGGCTTGGATTGACGAAATCGCCGTCGATGATCAGCAGCTTGCCGCCGGGTTTCAAAACACGGTGCCATTCGGCGAAAGCCGCCTTGGGGTCGACGAGGGTCCAGACGAGATGGCGATTGGTGATGATATCGTAAGAGGCGTCCGCCTCCATGGTATTTTCCGCGTCACCCATGAGGAAACGGATTGCCTGGCCGCGCGACTTCGCCTTGGCCCGTGCTCGCTCCAGCATTGGTTCCGCCCAATCGATGCCGGTGACGGAAAAACCGAGATCGTCCAGAAGATGGGAGACGACGCCCGTACCCGAAGCCAGATCCAGCGCCTTGCGGCTCTTGCCTTCTCCAAGATGCCTGAGAATGAGATCATGCCAAGCAGCCCGCTCGGCCTCGGAGAAGATTTCATGACCCGGTTGCGTGTCGAAGGTCTCTGCCCTCACCGACCAATAGGCCTTGATCTCGTCTTTCAGACTGTAATTTGATTGGGCCGCTACCTGATGCATACACCCTCCAGAACCGTGTCTGGAACGCTTCTAAAAGAAATAACTTGACTGTAAAAGTCATAAAATAATAAATCCACACCGAAACATTTCAACGGGGGTAAACGTGTTCAACGTTCGTGTGGTGGCAACCGCCGCCGCGCTTTCGCTCGCTCTTTTTTCGGGTGCAGCGGAAGCCGGCGAGAAGGTGACGATAAAGGATATCAGCGGCCGCGAGGTCGAGGTCAGCGTTCCCGTCGAACGCGTTATCCTTGGTGAAGGACGGCAGATCTATTTCGCGGCAACCCTGGACACCGACGCACCTTTCAAACGCATCGTCGGCTGGCGGGACGATTTCAAGAAGGCGGATCTCGACGGCTATAATGCCTATCTCGAGAAATACCCGGAGATGGAAAAGATCCCCAGCTTCGGCGGCATGAAGGACGGCACCTTCGACATCGAGCAGGCGGTCACGCTGAAGCCCGACGTCGTCATCATGAACATCGATGCCAAATCGGCGACCGAGGAAAGCGGCTATATCGAAAAGCTCGCCAAGGTAGGCATTCCGCTCGTCTACGTCGATTTCCGCGAGAAGGCCATGGAGCATACCGATGACTCCATGCGGATCATCGGCAAGCTCTACGGCAAGGAAGAGCGTGCCGAAGATTTCGTCAAGTTCCGCAACGAGCAGCTCGCCCGCGTCACCGGCGTGATTGCCAAGGCGACGGGCCTGAAGAAGCCCGTGGTCTTCATGGAGCGCGCCGGCGGCTATAGCGACGATTGCTGCATGTCCTTCGGCGACGAGAACTTCGGCGAGATGGTCGAACTTGCCGGCGGCATAAACCTGGCCAAGGACATCATCCCCGGCACCTTCGGGACGGTGAACCCGGAGCAGATCATCGCCTCCAATCCCGATCAGGTGATCGTCACCGGCGCCAACTGGGAGCTCTACGTTCCCGGCGGCAAGTGGGTGGGTTTGGGCGCCGGTGCTGACAAGGCCGAGGCCACCAGGAAGCTCGCGGCACTGATGCAGCGGCCCGCCTTCACGGATATCAAGGCGGTCAAGACCGGCAATGTCCATGCGATCTGGCATCAGTTCTACAATAATCCGTACCAGTTCGTGGCGGTTCAGCAGATCGCCAAGTGGCTGCACCCTGACCTCTTCAAAGACCTCGATCCGGACGCGACCTTCAAGGAATTGCATCAGCGCTTCCTGCCGGTCGAATACCGCACGGGCTATTTCGTGTCGCTCAATACGAGCCTTTGAAATCTCGTGACACTTGAAAGGGGCTCGGCTTGATGGCCGTCACAATCGAAAACGCGGCAGTTCTCCCAGGACGCGGTCAGTACCGCGCCCTGGCGGCTCGCCGGATCCTGATATTGTCCGGCCTTCTCGCGACATTGATCCTGAGCGTCGCTGTGGACATGGGCCTTGGCCCGGCGCGATATACGCTGAGCGAGGTTCTCGCGGCGATCGTTTCGCCAGACACGGTCGAAAACAAGTTGCGGGTGGTGATCTGGGACATTCGCATGCCGATCGCGCTGATGGCGGTGACGGTCGGTGCCTCGCTCTCGCTTGCAGGCGCGCAGATGCAGACCATTCTGGCCAATCCGCTGGCCAGCCCTTTTACGCTGGGCATTTCCGCAGCCGCCGGCTTCGGTGCCGCACTGGCGCTGGTCGCGGGCATTGCCGTCTTTCCTGCAGCAATCCAGTTCATGGTGCCCGTAAACGCCTTTCTGATGGCGATGCTTGCCTCACTCTTCATTTATGGCGTTTCGACGCTGCGCGGCGTCACCGTCGAGACCATCGTGCTGCTCGGGATAGCGCTGGTCTTTACGTTCAACGCGCTTTTGTCGTTGCTTGAATATCTGGCATCCGAACAGGCGCTTGCCGCCGTCGTCTTCTGGACCATGGGCAGCCTGACCAAGGCCACCTGGATGAAGGTTGGCGTCACCTGCGCGGTCCTCGTCTTATGCATACCGCTCTTTGCCCGCCGCGCCTGGGCGCTGACGGCACTTCGCCTCGGCGATGACAAGGCTGCGAGCCTCGGTGTCAATGTCCGTTCACTGCGGCTCGAAACCATGCTTCTCGTTAGTCTGCTGGCGGCGATCCCCGTCTCTTTTGTCGGGACGATCGGCTTCGTCGGGCTCGTCGGGCCGCACATCGCGCGGATGCTGGTCGGCGAGGATCAGCGCTTCTTTCTGCCCGGATCGGTTATCTGCGGCGCGCTGTTGCTCTCGGTCACCTCCGTTGTATCGAAGACCTTGATTCCCGGAGCGATCCTGCCGATCGGTGTCATTACCGCACTCGTGGGCGTTCCCTTCTTCTTCTCCCTTATCTTCACCAACCGGAGGCGGGCATGGTAGCGCTCAGACTGGAGGGGGTCGGCGCGCGCTACGGCCGCACGCAGGTATTCAACGGCATCTCGACCGATGTGCTGCGCGGCGGCGAATTGACCGCCGTGATCGGCCCAAATGCCGCCGGCAAGTCGACCTTGTTCAAGCGGATAGCCGGCCTGCTTTCCGGGCCGGGCGTTGTCCATGTCGAGGCAGCCAGAGATGGCCACAGGTCGATCTGTTACATGCCGCAGGATACCGGTGCCAACGCGGTTTTGACCGTCTATGAGTCGGTATTGCTTGCCGCCAAGCAGGACTCCGGCTGGCGGGTCGCCGATCGCGAGCTGACGGAGATCGACCGGGTTCTTTCGGCGCTGCGTATTTCAGATCTTTCCTTCCGCGATCTCGGCGCGCTTTCGGGCGGGCAGCGGCAATTGGTGGCGATTGCCCAGGCCTTGGTCCGCAAGCCCGAAGTGCTCCTAATGGACGAACCGACGTCGGCGCTTGATCTTTTCCGGCAGATCGAGGTGCTGGAGTTCATGAGAAAACTCGCTGCAGCCGACGGCATGGCTGTTTTGATCGCTCTCCACGATCTCAATCATGCGCTTCGCTACTGTACCCAGACGATGGTGATCGCCGGCGGCGGTTTGATTGCAAGCGGCCCGACCGAGGATGTCATCACACCGGATATGCTGCGCGAAGTCTACAACGTCATCGCTCGCATCGAATGCTGCAGCGAAGGCAAGCCGGTGGTCATCGTCGACGGCACGGTGGGATAGAGAGCAACTCCCCTGCCCCGCGAACGGATTGGAGCCACACCTCTTTCGCTGGCTACCCTTGTCAGTGACACCGCCGATCGGAAACCAGTGCCCTTACCGCCCCTGGCAGCGCGCCGGTCGCGTTTGGAACTGGACGCGAAGCTTAAAGCCGTGAATAAGCACTTCCTTAAGTAATTCGATAGCGACTATTGCCTCGATGAGAATAAGATCGAGGCAAGTCGCACCGGTGATTCGCTGTTCCCAGTCTCGAAGCCAATCGTCTTAATGGGAAACGTATCCGATGCGCCGAAGAGAGGGGCCGCGTGAGCTACACGTTCGCAATAGGCGATATTCATGGCTGCATTGATCCACTGAAGCGCCTGCTCGCTAACATCGCGGCCTACGCTTCGGGTGGCACCGTCGTCTTCCTGGGAGACTATGTCGACCGCGGACCGGACAGTCGATCCGTCGTCGAAAGGCTGATTTCCGGCCCGCCATCCTCCAGCTGGAAATGGATAGCGCTTAAAGGCAACCACGAAGATATGATGGTTGGTGTGCATGCTGGGCAATGCGATCAGTCATGGTGGCTCGCAAACGGAGGGCTCAAGACTATCCAGTCGTATGAAAACGAAATCCCCGAGTGGCATCTGGAATGGGCGCACAGCCTTCCGCTCATGCACATGGATGAGCATCGGATATTCGTTCACGCCGGCGTCCGGGAGGGCGCATATCTCGAAGACCAGACCCCCAAAGATCTATTGTGGACCCGAGTGCCAGATGACTATTCCAGCACTTACTGGGGTAAGCATCTCTGTCACGGTCATACGCCTTCGCACCAGAACCCTCTCACGGTCGGAAACCGCACCAACGTCGACAGCGCTTGCGTCTTCGGTGGCAAGCTATCTTGCGCCGTCTTCGATGACAGCGTCCCTGGCGGCCCGATTGCTTTTCTCGATGTAAAGGCCTGAGCTGTTCGGAGATCAGCTCTCTTGGGCAGCAGTCGTCGCCCTTTCTGGGCGCGCGCGGCTTGCCATGAGCCCCGTGAGGCCGGTGGCGATGATGGCGGCCGCATAGATGTCGGTCGTCAGCTGGTAACCGAGCGTCTTTGCAAGAAACCCGGCAAGAATGGCGGGTAGGCTGAAGGCGAGGTAGCTCTGGACGTAGAAGGCCGACAGCAGCCCGGCGCGCTCATCCGCTTTGGCAAGCGGCATGATCGATCCGACAGTCCCGAGGAAGCTCGTACCGAACCCCATCCCGGTGACCAGTGTCCCGATGATCAGGACCGGCACGTTGGCGAGGTGGGTCCCGGCGACGACGGTGAGGAAGCCGACCGTCGTGGCCGAAACGCCGAAGGTCACGTTTGCCCGCGGACTGCGTGCACGGCGCAGGAAGACGCTGAAAGAGCCGGCAGCCATCAGCGCGGCCACGACCGCTCCTCCGGTCAGCGGCGCCCGGCTGCCGGTGGTCGAGGCCACAAGCGAGGGCACCAGTGACAGATAAAAGCCGCCAAGTGCCCAGTTGGCGATATTGACTGGCGTGGCGAGCGCAAGTGGCCGCTTGACCTGGGGCGGAATGCTGAGCCGCGGCATGAGGGAGGCCAGTGCACCCGTGCGTCTGCCGCCCGTTTCCGGCGTCATCCATATCGCCGCCGCCTGCGCCGCAAAGCCAAGCAGGAGCAAGCCATAGATGAGGTGAAGCGGGAAAGGGCCGTATTGAATGAGCGCGCTGGTGCCGATTGCGCCGAACGCCATTCCCGTCAACGGTGCGAGCGAGTTCACGAGCTGGCCCTTGGCGCGGTCGACGTCGACAAGTGCTGCGCCAATCGAGGCGCCGGCTATGCCGGTCGCAAGGCCTTGAACGATGCGCGCCGCGATCAGCCAGTTGGGGCCATCCGCAACGACGAAAAGCGCCATGGCTGCGACTTCGAGAAGCAGCGCACCGAAAATCACCGGCTTGCGGCCGAGATGATCGGAAATCGAACCGGCAATCAGCAATGCCGTCAGGAGTGCGAAGGCATAGACCGCAAAAACAACTGTCATGATCACCGGCGAGGCGGCGAAGTTCTCCTGGTAGATACGATAAAGCGGCGTCGGCGCCGCGGATGCGCCGAAGAAGGTTGCGAGCGTGACGGCATGGAAAGCGATTGGGTTCTTTGCGGCAGCTCCGGACTCTCTGGATTCGCGGGAGGAGAACATATATAACCCTCAAAAGCTAAATCGTTGCGTTTAGGCGATGTAAGCGAACGCGCGGCTAAAAGCAAATAATTTGCGTTTATGGCTTCATGAAAATTTCTGAACCATCACCGAAGGAAGGGCCAGGATAGGAAAATGGCAGGCAGGGAAGGTCTCCGTCCGGGCGGCAGAAGCGCCAGGGTCCAGGCATCGGTTCACAAGGCCGTACAGGATCTCCTTGCGAAGATGGATCGCGCGGACCTGACAATTCCGATCATCGCGGCTGAAGCGGGGGTAACGCCGTCGACCATCTATCGCCGTTGGGGCGATCTTCAGGAACTGCTTTCCGACGTCGCCGTCGAGCGGCTGCGCCCCGACATGCAGCCGGTCGATACGGGTAGCTGCCGCGGCGACCTGCAGGCGTGGGCCGAGCAATATGCCGAGGAAATGTCCTCGAACCCCGGCCGGGAGATGATACGCGACGTGCTATGTTCGCAAGACGGCAGCGGCGCCTTTCAATGCCGCAATTTCACTAAGCAGCAGATCGAGGTGGTCGTGCAGCGTGCCAGGGAGCGCGGCGAAGCGTTTCCGGATGTCGAGGCGGTCTTAGACCGCGTTGTCTCTCCTATCATGTACCGCATCCTTTTCGGCGAAACACCGGATGCTGCACGTGTCGAGCGTCTGGTGGCAGGGGCAATGGAGCTGATATCGCCAACGCGGGCTTCCGCCCGTAAATCTGCGTGATGTCCCATCCGCATTTGATGGTTCCACGACTCGCAGCTGACTGAATTGCTTCCGCGGTGAGAAGCGCCGGGACAAACCGCCTTTTCGTTGTCCCGGCCGCAATTCGTTCGACGCGGAGGATGCCTAAGCTGTCAAAAGCCAGCCCCGCGCGCGATCAGACTCGCTTGTCCGGACGGCTGTGGAGCGGTTGGGCCCGGTGCCAGTTTTCAAGGATACGGCCGTCGGTATGCGTCTGCTTCGCCCAGCGGATGCCGTTCGAAATGACCTTGTGCACGTTCTTGTCGTGATAGATCGGATAGGTCTCGTGACCGGGACTGAAGAAGAAGATGCGCCCGCGGCCGCGCTGGAAGGTGCAGCCGCTCCTGAATACTTCGCCGCCCGAATACCAGGAGATGAAGACGAGCTCGTCCGGCTGCGGAATGTCGAAGGGTTCGCCGTACATTTCCGAGGCATTGACCTCGAAATAAGGCGGCAGGCCCTCGGCGATCGGATGCGCGGGGTTGACGACCCAGACCCGCTCGAGATCACCATCCGGCGTCTCGCGCCAGGAGAGATTGGCATTCGTTCCCATCAGGCGCCGGAAGAGCTTGGAGTGGTGGCCGGAATGCAGCACCAACAGCCCCATGCCCTTCAGCACTCGCTGTTGCACACGGTCGATCAGCCCGTCACTGACCTCCTCATGCGCCATGTGACCCCACCAGAGCAACACGTCGGTGTCATTAAGCACTGAATCCGGCAGGCCTTCATCGGGATCGTCCAACGTACCGCGGCGGATCTCGAAATCGGGATGCTGGATGCCGGCGGCGATCGCTCCGTCGATGCGGTCCGGATAAATCTCCTGCACTTCCTTGTGCAGTTGTTCGTGGCGTCCCTCGTTCCAGATGGTGACCTTGATTGTCATGATGTCCTCTATCTTATGAAGCTTGAGCAGGGCGAATGACCCGCCCGGCGGTGTCGAACAAATGGCAGGCCGAAGGGTCGGCCGCGAGCGAAACGCGGTCACCTGGCCGCAGAGCGATGTCGCCCTCGGCGCGCACCACGATCGGCTGCGCCTGCGAGCCGACCGTCATGTAGGTTTCAACGCCGAGCCGCTCGACGATCACGACCTCGGCGGAAAAGTTGCCCCGGCCCTCCGGCGTGATCTTCAGATGTTCCGGCCGGATGCCGAGCCTCGCCTCCCCTTGCGGCACGGAGCTTCCTTTATCCGGCAGATCGAGCGAAAGCCCGATCGGGCTTTGGGCATGCAGCAGCCCGGCTTGCGGGCGGGTGACCGTCACCGGGATGATGTTCATCTTGGGCGAGCCGATGAAGGTCGCGACGAACTCGTTTTCCGGCCGGTGATAGAGCGTCATCGGCGCGCCCTGCTGCGCAACGACGCCCTTGTTCAGCACGACGATCCGGTCCGCCATGGTCATCGCCTCGACCTGGTCATGAGTAACATAGACGACGGTCGCCTTGAGTTCCCGGTGCAGGCGCTGCAGTTCGGCGCGCATCTGCACCCTTAGTGCGGAGTCGAGGTTTGACAACGGCTCGTCGAAGAGGATCAGCGACGGCTTCTTGATGATGGCACGGCCGATCGCCACACGTTGCCGCTGTCCGCCGGAAAGTGCCGCGGGCCGGCGATTGAGATAGTCGGTCAACTGCAGGATCTCTGCGACGCTTTCGACCTGGCGACGAATCTCCGCTTCCGGGACTTTCTTCAGGCTCAGGGAAAAACCGATATTCTCCGCCACCGTCATGTGGGGGTAGAGCGCGTAGGACTGGAACACCATGGCGATCCCGCGTTTGTCCGGCGGGACGTCGTTGATGCGCTGGCCGTTGAGGATCAAGTCGCCGTCGTCGATGCCCTCGAGGCCGGCGATCATCCGCAGCAATGTCGATTTACCACAGCCGGAAGGCCCGACGAATACGGCGAATTCACCATCCTCCACGGTGATATCCACGCCCTTGATGACTTCCAGCGCACCGTAGAATTTGCGAACGTTCTTGAGATTGATCATCTTTGAAACTCTTTCCGGAAATCAGCCTTTGACGCCGCCCGCGAAGGTCTGCACGAGGAAGCGTCGCGCGAAGCCGAAGGCGACCACGGCGGGCATGAGGTAGATGAAGGCGAGTGCCGCAAGCAGGCCGTAATCGATCTCGTTGATACGCAGGAAGGCACGGAAAAGGCCGAGCGGCAGTGTTTGCAACTCCGGCGACGACAGGAATATCAAAGGCAGCAGGAAGTCGCCCCAGGCCGACATGAAGGCAAACAGTCCCGCGGCCGCCAGTCCGGGCAGCGCCAGCGGAATGAGCACCCGGCGGATGCGCTGCACGAGTGTTGCCCCGTCCATCACGGCGGCTTCTTCATAGTCCCGTGGCAGCCCGTCGAAGAAGGTCTTCATGATCCAGAGCGCCAGCGGCAATTGCATGGTCGCAAGCACGAGGATCAGGCCGAGATAGCCATCGATGAAGCCGGTCCAGCGCATGATCGGCCGGGCATACTCGCCGAAGATCGGGCGAAGCACAGCCCCTTCGGCATTGTTCAGCGTCAACAGGAACTTGTAGAGCGGCACGACGAGCGCCGTCGGCGGCAGCACGCGGATCAGCAGGATCGCATAGAGGAACGGCAGCTTCCACCAGGCCCGGGTCCGCGACAGCGCATAGCCGCCGAGCCCCGCCAGCACCATGACCAATACCGTCGCGCTGCCGACCACGAAGAGCGAATTGAATAGCCATTTCGCGCCGTCCTCCTTGGTGAAGACGCGCATATAGTTGGCAAACGACCACTGCTCCGGCCAGCGCAGGAAAAGCTGCGCATTTCCGTCGAAGGAGGCAAGCAGCACCCAGAAGAAAGGCACGGCGCAGAAGATCGAGATCAGCGACAGCGTTGCGTAAGCAAGCAGATCGGAGCGGGTCTTGTTCGCGTTCTCGGCGGGAGAAATTGCTGCCATGTCAGACGTCCACTTTCATGGCCCGGACATAGCCGATGCCGAGGACCAGCGAAATCAGCAGGGCGACGACGGCCACCGCCGCGCCGTAACCGAGCTGGAATGCCGTAAAGGATTGGTTGTAGATGTAGATGCTGACGAGCTCCGTCGCACCGCCCGGCCCGCCGCGCGTGAGCGCATAGACGAGACCGAAGACGGCAATCGTCGAGACCGCAGAGATCAGCATGTAGAGAAGGATCGTCGGCATCATCAGCGGCAGGGTGATGCGGCGAAACATTTGCGACGGGGTCGCTCCATCTATGCGGGCAGCCTCGTAGATTTCGGTTGGAATGGTGCTGAGGCCCGCCGTCAGCAGGATCATGGCGGTGGCAATGCCGCGCCAGGTGTTGACGATGATGATCATCGACAGCGGAAAGACCTGCAGCCAGTCGGCCGGCGTGACGCCGAAAAAGCTGACGATCCGGCTGAGTGTTGCTTGCTCGCCGCCCGCCAGCATGGAAATCCACATGAAGCCGGCAACGACTTCCGGCGCTGCGTTCGGCAAAAGGATGATCGAGGAGAATATCTGCCGGAAGCGGATGTTCCGGCGAAGCGCGATCGCAGAGATCAGACCGAGGACGAACTGGCCGATGACCGCCGAGCCCAGCACGAAGAAAAAGGTGACGAGCAGGGAGTTCCAGAACTTCGCGTCGTTCAGAAGCCGCGCATAGTTGCGGATCCCGACGAAGCGCGGCCGAAGTGCTGCGGCGCCGGTTAGCGCTTCATTGGTGAAGCTCAGATAGACGGAGTAAAGCGCAGGGTAGATCACGAAGGCCAGAAGCAGCGCCAGCGATGGCAGCAGGATCAGGAGAAGCTGCCGCTCGGCGCGCTTTTCGTGGACGTTTCGGACCATGGAAGCCTACAACTCCGTCGGAATGGACTGGAAGACGCGGCGGCTCAGCCGCGTCCCCGGAATAAGCGGAAGGACAGCCTATTTGACCATGTCGTCGCCGAGCGTTTCCTTGACGTAGTCGACCAGGATCTTCTGGGCGCCGGCCGCATCGGTTTCCTTGCGAAGCAGCGCTTCGGTTGCTCGGGCAACGCCTTCGGCAACCGCGCCGAAGCCGGCAGCCTGCTTCAGAAACACGCCGTTTTCAGCGGCCGCATGGATAGGAACCAGCTCGGTCAGCTTCTGGAAGTCGGCATTCTTCGCAGCGTCCTTGCTGGCCGGAATGTTGCCGATCCGGGCCGCATAGGACACCTGGGTCTCTACCGAGCCGATTTCCATCAGCGCCTTCTTCGCCAGTTCGACATTGGCGGACTTGGAGTTGACCGCCCACGGCGCAGCAAGGTTGGCAATCACATACTGGCTGCCACTTTGGCCCGGAACCGTCCAGGTGCCGACGACTTTCGTCACGTCCGGAATTGGGTTCTTGCTTTCGCGGCCCCAGTCAAAGATGTAGCACCAGGAGCCGCAGGTGGTTGCAGCAAGCTTGCCGGCCGGGAACATCTGATACTTCGGCACGACCCACGGTTCCGGTCCAAGCAGCGGCTGCGTCGGCATCAGATCGTTGTCGATCAGCTGCTTGTAGACGTCGAAGACGTCCTTGACGCCCTCGCCATTGAGGTCGAGCTTGCCATCGGCATCGACGATCTGCGGCGTCTTGGAGCCGACGATCAGGTGCTGGAAGCCTTCGTCGAAGGCGCCACTGCCCCAGGAAACGCCCGCCGGGAAGAGCAGGCCGTAGGCGCCGGTCTTCTTTTTGATTTCGGCGGCACGATCAAGAAGCTCCTTCCAGGTCTTCGGTTGCTCGGTGGAGATGCCCGCCTTGTCGAGAACGTCCTTGCGGTAATAGATCTCCTGAATGCCGAGCATGAACGGCATCACATAGGTTTCGCGGTCCGGGCTGACGGCGAGCTGCTTTGCGACATCATAGAGAGAGCCGTAGCCTTCCCAGGCCTTGAACTCGCTGCTGATCGGCGCGAGGTAACCGGCTTCGACCATGTCGGCGACGGCAGCCGTCGTCGGAATCGAGAAGAGGTCTGGAGCATTCCCGGCCCCGAGTTCCGTTAGCAGCTTGGTCAGGTAGTCCTTGTCCGGCGCGGGATATTCGATGACCTCGACGGTCACCCCATACTTCTTTTCGATGCGCTCGACGGTCGACTTCATGGCGTCGATGCCGGCTTGGCCGTGGTTGGCAATTCGGATTGTCTCGGCATGCGCCAGCGTCGAAACGGCGCTGAGCAAAATGGCGCAGAGGCCACCAATGACCGTCTTCTTCAACGGAAGTCCTCCCTTTTGGTACACGGCGCCCTCCAGCACCGTGCGCAAAAATGTACACGCATTCGCAGTTAAGACAAGATGGATATTAAGAAGCACTGCGCCCATGCATTATACATTTGATTTTGCTTTATAATTTTTGATATTGCCTTCGCTGCATCGTTGTGTAATCGTATACACAATTCGATCGGGAGGACCTTTGCATGTCACAGAAATTGCGGCTTGGCGTTATCGGCGCCGGGCTGAAGGCGGCTGAGTATGCGGAAAGCTGGGCGAAGATGCCTGAACTCGAGTTCGTGGCGCTCGCCGACACGAATCCCTCCTCCCGCCAGCGGCTGATTGACGTCTGCGTCGCTTCCGGCGCGCCGGCGCCGAGGAGCTTCGAGGACTATCGGGACATGCTTTCCACCTGTCGGGACGAGCTCGATATCGTCTACGTCTCGACTCCGCACGCCTTCCACGGCGAACAGGCGGTCGCGGTTGCGGAAGCCGGTCTCGACCTCTTCCTCGAAAAACCGATGGTCACCACGGTCGCCGAAGCCGAGCGGCTGATTGCTGCGCAAAAGAAAAGTGGCGTGACGATCGTCACCGCCTTCCAGGGGGGCCTTTCTCCGCTGGTCATCGATACCCGCGAGCGCGCCGTGAGCGGCGAATTCGGCGATCTGATCGCGATTTCCGGGATGATCTGGGAAAGCTGGTCGAGCAACTACGACGGACACTGGAAGCAGCAGCCCGAAATCTCCGGCGGAGGCTTCATGTTCGATACCGGCGCGCACATGATGAATACCGTTTGCCTGCTCGCCAACTCCGATTTCGAAAGCGTCTCGGCCTACATGAACAATCATGGGAAAAGGATCGATATCGCAACCGCCGTCTCGGCGCGTCTCAAGAATGGCGCGCTTGCGACCCTGACGGCGGCTGGCGAAGGTCCTCCGGGCTGCGCCTCATACATCACGTTCTTCTATTCCAAGGCGATCGTTCGCATCGACGCCTGGGGCGGCTGGCGCGAAATCAGCGTAGACCGCGCGAGTGGAGCCCGTGAGGAGGCCGAGATTCTCGGCAATCCGATGAAAAGCTTTCTCGCCATACGTGGCGGAAAGATGGAGAACACCGGTTCGGTTGAAATGGGCTTACGATTCGCTAGGCTCTGGGATGCAATCAAGGAATCGGCAGCGGCAGACGGCGTCCCCGTCAGGATTGCCGCGCCGTAAGCGTGTGGAATGTCTGTAATGAGCAAACGACGGATGACCTCGAAGGAACTGGCAAAGCTCGCCGGGGTGTCCTCCGCGACCATTTCCCGGGCTTTCTCGTCGGATTCGAGGATCGGCAGCGCTACACGCGACCGCATCCTGGCAGTTGCGCGCGAACATGGTTATCAGCCGAATGCGCTGGCGCGTTCCCTGAACAACCAGCGTTCCCGTCTGGTCGCGCTCGTCGTCAATGCGATCGGCAACCCCTGCGAAGCCGAGGAACAGCAACTTCTCGTCCAGCGGCTGCAGGCCCGCCAGCTTCTGCCCATCATCCTCTGTTGCCGCGATCACTCCGACCGGCTGCAACTGATGCGCCTGGCCTCGACCTATCAGGTCGATCACGTTGTCGTCTTCTCCGACATGGTCTCGATGCAGGACGCAGTCGATATCTTCCACACCACGAAACCGATCATCGTGTCCTTCGAACCGCTTGAGAACGAAAACGTCTCCAGTATCCGCATTGACGGCTCGGCGGCCGCCGACGAAATCATCGACAAGATCGTCCGCGACGGCAAGAAACGCTTCGCCTATCTCTCCGGCACCAAGTCCAGCTGGATCGACAAGCTGCGCCGCAAGTGGTTCGCCGATGCCCTCGCCAGACGCGGCCTCTCCCTGGAAGCTGAGGCCTTTGGCGACTACGGATACGATTCAGGGTTCAAGGAAGCCGTCCTCCTGCTGCATCGCTCCAAGGTCGATGCGATCATCTGCGGCAACGACGTGATGGCGATCGGTGCCCGCGACGCGGCCCGCCGCGTCCTCGGCAAGAACACGCCCGACGATATTGCCATCGTGGGCCAGGACGGCATCGCCATGGCCGCATGGGACTGCAACGATCTTACGACGCTGAGCCTCGACCATACCGCTTTCATGGATGCGGTGGTGGAGCTTATCGAGCGTCACGAAGCCGGACTCGAAGGCCCGCACAACATGATGCTCACCTGCACGGTCCGCTGGGGCTCAACGGCGTAGCCGTTATAACAATCATTGCATGAGCTAGCGCAAGCGAGCGAACTGACTTGGCGATACTTTAGGCGCGGCAAGCACAAGTCCGCCGCGGTGGACTTTATGCTTCTGATTCGTCTCTTTGTGACTGCTCGCTTTGGTGTATAGTCTAGGCGGGAAATTCGACACAGCATCAGCGTCTGCTCAGGAGAACGTTTCATGCGAGTCTCGAGTGTATTGGTTTCCGCCTTTTCATCCGCGCTATTTGTTGCCATCATCTTCGTGGCTGACGTTGCCTATTCCCAACAGGCACCTGCAGTGACCGTCGCTCCCGCTAAAATGATGGATCTGCGGGAGACCACGGACTTTACGGGCCGTGTCGTTGCCATACAGAAGGTCGATATTCGCGCCCGCGTCTCCGGTTTCCTGGAGGCTGTCAAATTCACAGAGGGGCAAACTGTTTCCGCCGGGACGGTACTTTATGAGGTCGAAGACGGCACGTATCGGGCCGCTGTTCAGGAAATCCAGGGCTCTATCGAGGCTGCCGAAGCAGCGCGGGATCTGGCTGCTATCGAGCAGCGTCGTTCCCAACAGCTCTTCGCCAACAGGACGATCCCGCAGGCGCAGCTCGACATTGCAAATGCCCAGGTAAAGAAGGCAGAGGCTGAGCTCGTCCGTCTTAGGGGCAGCAAGGCGAGCGCCGAGCTCAATCTTTCCTACACGAAGATCGTTGCGCCCTTCGACGGGATCATCGGCTTGAGCGCTGTAGATGTCGGGGCTCTCGTCGGTCCCGATTCCGGTTCGCTCGCCACTCTGACGCGGCTGGATCCTATCTATGTCAATTTCCCAGTCGCGACCTCGCTTTTTCTTACCTATCGCGAGCGCGTGCTGAGGGGAGAGGCCCCTCCGGGCGGCAATGTCGGGATAACTCTGCCGAACGGAACGATATATCCGTCGAAAGGGGAGATCAATTTCGTCTCCAGCGACGTGGCGCAGGGTACCGATACGATCCTGGTGCGCGCCGAATTCGCCAATCCGGATAAACTCCTGCTCGATGGCACGCTCGTCAGGGTCACGTTCGAACAGCTGGACAGGCAGGATGTGCTGGCCATACCGCAGGAGGCTGTACAACGCGATCAGCAAGGCGCCTTCGTGATGGTCGTCGGGGCGGATTCCAAGGTTGAACTTCGTCGCATCGAAGTCGCTCGCTCTACGGGCGGCCAGTCGGTGATCGCAAAAGGTCTGAAGGAAGACGAGCGCGTTATAACAGATGGCGTCGGCAAGGTACGACCCGGCATGGTCGTCGATGCTGCACCTGCCGCAGACGGCTAAGCCATGATCTCCGCAATCTTCATCGATCGCCCGCGATTTGCCGCCGTCATTTCCATCGTGCTGACGCTCGCCGGCCTGATTGCGCTGACAAGACTGCCGATCGCCCAGTTTCCCGATATCGTCCCGCCGCAGGTCAGTGTCACGGCTAACTATCCCGGCGCCGGCGCCGAAGTGGTCGAAGCGACCGTCGCTCAGCCGATCGAAAGCAAGGTCGTCGGCGTTGACGACATGCTTTACATGAAATCCACGAGCGGCGCTGACGGATCCTACAACCTGACGGTCAGCTTTGCCGTCGGGACGGATCCGGATATCGCCACTGTCAACGTCCAGAACCGCGTGTCGCTCGCCGAAGCCGGCCTGCCATCCGAGGTCAAGCAGACCGGCGTCAGCGTCCGCAAGAAATCCTCCGCCCTGATGCAGGTGATCGCCATCTATGGCGAGAACGACAGCTTCGATTCGCTGTTTCTTTCGAACTACGCGACCATCAACATAATGGATACGCTCAAGCGGGTGCCAGGTGTCGGCGATGCATCGATGTTCGGGGCCCAGGACTATTCGATGCGCGTGGTCCTCGACGTCGATCGCCTCACTAGCCTCGAGATGACGCCAACGGATGTGATCAACGCCTTACGGGCGCAGAACGTCCAGGCCGCCATCGGCCGTATCGGCGCCCAGCCGATGACGAACGACCCGCTGTTCCAGCTCAACCTGCAGACCCAGGGGCGGCTGACCGATCCCGCAGAGTTCGGAAACGTCGTCTTGCGAGCACAGCCCGACGGCTCCTATGTTCGCATTCGCGATGTTGCCAAGGTTGAGCTCGGAGCAGCGAGTTCGGATTCCAGCGCGCGCTTCAACGGCAGGCCGGTCGCCATGATCGGGACGTATCAGGCTCCCGGCGCAAATGCGCTTTCCGCAGCAGAGGGTGTCAGGGCGGCGATGGAGCGCCTCTCCCGCGCCTTTCCGGAGGGTCTCACCTACAAGATTTCCTATGACACCTCCGAATTCGTCGAGGCGAGTGTGGAGAACGTCGCCCATACGCTGATCGAGGCGTTCGTGCTCGTCATCGTCGTCGTATTTCTCTTTCTGGGCAGCGTCCGTGCGACGCTGATACCGCTGGTCGCCGTTCCGGTAGCCCTTATCGGCACCTTTGCGGTCATACTGGCGATGGGCTTTTCGCTGAATACCGTGTCGCTGCTGGCGCTGGTACTCGCTATCGGAATCGTTGTCGACGACGCAATCGTCGTCGTCGAAAATGTCGAGCGGGTGATGGAGGAGAATCCTGGCATGCGTGCGCCGGAGGCAGCCCGCCTTGCCATGGGCGAAATCACCGGCGCGATCGTTGCGATCACCCTCGTCCTGCTTTCGGTCTTCGTGCCCGTCGCCTTCATTCCGGGTCTCAGCGGTCAGCTCTTCCAGCAGTTTGCGGTCGCCGTCTCGGTGTCAATGGTGATTTCTGCGATCAATGCCCTGACGCTCAGTCCGGCCTTGTGCTCAATCCTCCTCAAACCGCACCACGGACCGAAACGGGGCCTTCTTGGGTGGATCTCGCGCGGCATTGACCGCAGCCGCGACGGCTATGCGTATGTCGCCGAGCATATCGCTCGCAGAGCCATTGTCGGCCTCGTGCTGCTGGCGATCGCGATTGGCGCCAGCGGTTGGCTGTTCCGTGTCGTGCCGACCGGCTTCCTGCCGAGCGAGGACCAAGGCGCCTTCTTTGTGGAAATCCGTCTGCCGGATGGCGCGTCCTACAACAGGACCGACACGATTGTGCGCCAGGTCGAAACATTGCTGGGCGGCATCGAAGGAGTCGCGAACGTCATCAGCGTCACGGGCTACAGCTTTCTCGATGGCCTGGCGAAATCGAACAGCGGCTTTGCCGTAGTGACCATGAAGCCCTTCGCCGAGCGCGAGAGCGCAGCCGCCTCGGTCGATTCCGCGATAGCGGCCACCATGGCCAAGGGCACGACAATCAGGGGCGCTCAGGTCTTCGCCTTCAACCTGCCCCCGATCCTCGGTCTGGGTAGCGGCTCCGGCTTCGAATATCAACTGCTCGACCTGCAGGGACGCCCACCCACGGAACTGGCCGCGACGGCCGGCGGGCTGATCGTGGCGGCGAACCAGAACCCGATGCTCGGGCCGACTTTCAGCACCTACTCGGCAACCTCTCCGCAACTCTATCTCTATCTCGATCGCGATCGCCTGCAGGCTCTTGGGGTGTCAGTCAGCGATCTGTTCGCCACGCTGCAGGGAACGCTCGGATCGTATTACGTTAATGACTTCAACCTCTTCGGCCGCAGTTGGAAGGTCAATCTACAGGCTGCCGAGACAGATCGCGATTCCGTCAACGACATTCCACGCCTGCATGTCCGCAATGCCTCCGGCGAGATGGTCCCCGTCGCATCCGTGGCGCGCGTGGACTACATCGTAGGCCCGCAATCGATCGTGCGTTACAACAACTACCGCTCCATCACGCTGAATGGCCAGCCGGCCCCCGGCGTCTCGTCGGGCCAGGCGCTTGCTGCGATGGAAGCGCTTTCGGCAGCGACGCTTCCGGCAGGCTACAGCTTCGAGTGGACCGGAACAGCGCTTCAGGAGCTCGAGGCGGCTGGCCAGACCACCGTGATCCTGGCGCTCGCCATCCTCTTCGCCTACCTCTTCCTGGTCGCTCTTTATGAAAGCTGGACGATTCCGATCCCGGTTCTGCTTTCGGTGGCGGTCGGTGTCGCAGGCGCTCTTCTTTCAGTGTTGATTGCGGGTCTGTCATTCGACATCTACGCCCAGATCGGGCTTGTGGTCTTGATTGCGCTGGCCTCCAAGAATGCGATCCTGATCGTCGAATTTGCCAAGTTCCAGCGGGAGAAAGGTGCAGGCATCGTCGATGCGGCCATTCAGGGCGCCCGGACCCGCTTCCGGGCAGTGATGATGACCAGCTTCGCCTTCATCGCCGGATTGATCCCGCTGGTTATCGCGCAGGGGGCTGGCATGCTCAGCCGCCGGGCGGTCGGCACGGGTGTTGCAGGCGGCATGCTGGTGGCCGCCCTCGTCGGGATCTTCATCATCCCGGCCCTCTATGTGGTCTTTCAATCGCTCCGGGAACGTGCGCATAAGCTTGCTGGCGGCTCGCAGCCGCAGCCCGCTGCGGCTGCCCCAGCGGGTGAGCGGCCACATGAGCCCGATCAGGTTGCGAGTTCCACGCAAAGGCGTGCCGATTCGAGTTAGCGCAAAGCGGCCGCCTGACGGAGGAAAGTCCGGTTCAGCTCGGGATCTTGCCTTCCTCCACGAGGCGGGCATCCGGCGCTCGAAGCGAGATCGTCGGCGATCCGCCGAAGGACACCGCACTCACCTCTCAGCGCGAACCAAAGGACCAATTATAGGATGATGCCGGGTCGTACACGCAGGCGTAATCGAGGATGCACATCTTTCCGTTGGCATCACGCAAACTGGTCGTGTCGCGCTTATCACCCAACCGGCAACGGGCTGGCGGATAGCGGAAGCTGCGGCCGCCGAAGCCGACGCGAACAAAAAGGCCTTCTGTTGACGGATGATCTGCGCAAGCTGGTTGCAGGTATGAGCCCGGGCATCGACGTTCACGGCCTCGACGGCAAGGACTGATGACGGGAGCAAAAACGCCGCGGCTAGGATCACGCTCTTCATGGAAGGTCCTCCCCTGAAGCCAGTTAAGCAGCGGCGCCCGCAGCATTCAAAGCAAATTTTGGAGAGGTGTTGAATTCCGCGCCGGCACTGCGGCCGGAATCGCGCGTGAAACGACACGAGCGCCCAAAAAAAGACCGCCCCGGCTGAAGGAGGCGGTCAATGCGGATACGATATCCGCTGGCCACGGTGCGCGAGGGGGGTGGGGGAAGCACCGAGGCTGTACTGAACGCCTCATCGGGGGAGTTCGCCGATGAAGCTATGAGAAGGTACCATTCCGTCGCACCGCGCGAAATTATACAGAGGTTGTGCCAATCATAGACCCATGGTCAGGGCGCGGCATCTTTCCCCGTCCCGTTACACTCCGGGCATGGCTCAGTGCCGACCCTGCGGTTCTGTTGAAATTTGAGAGGCGATATTGACTGTGGAATGTCAGCCTGCTTCGGACAGTGCTTGCGCGGATAACAAATGCCGCCGTCGGAAGCTGCACATGTTTTTGAACTCGAGCATCGGCTGGAGTGCCGCTTGATCCGCGCAGATCCTGTGCGATGCGGCAACGATGGTCACATTGCGAGGGCTTCGGTTTCGGCGGCCGCCATTGCCTTGACCAGCGAAAGGATCTTCTCCCGCACCTTTGCATCTGTAATTTTTAGATATGCCTGATTGAGGGCAAGCCCCTCCTTCGAGCGCAGGAACTCGCCTACTGGATCGGCGCTGTCCGAAATTCCGTCTCCATCAAGCCGCTGTGGCGATGCTTCGTCCTGCTGAAAGAAGAAGCTTGGCGGCGCGGAGAGAACTTCAGCAATCTTCAGCAGCCGGCTTGCGCCGATGCGGTTCATACCCTTTTCGTACTTCTGCACCTGCTGAAAGGTAACGCCGATCTGTTCGGCCAGCTGCACTTGACTGAGACCGAGCAACAACCGGCGCATTCTCACTCTCGAACCTACATGGACGTCGATTGCATTGGGAGTTTTTGCGTTCATTTCACTATTTCCCAGGAGGCGCGCTACTGAATGGCACCTGTTCCAGGGTAAGCCGGGCCGGCCGCCCTTCGGGTCCCAAATCGCTCAGCTTACTGCACCGCATCCAGCGGCCGCAGACGAGGCCGCTGCCTGCACCTCCTGCAAATGGACGTAAGCCGGACTATTACTGTTACACCACCCTCCCTGCCCGTTGCTATTGTCGGGAGAAAGGCTCCAACTATTAAAAAGGAGGGGATGACCTATACACGAGCTTAAGAGCTTTTATACGTGCCTGACCGCTCCCGCGACTTTTAGCGGCCGGTGACCTGGACCCCCACGTCAAACGTCCAAGTCGGCTTGCCCCAGTCGGCTGGCAGTGGCGAAAATGGGGAGAGACGGCGAATGTCAGCTGCAACATCCTGATCCAACTGTAGAAATCCAGAACTTTGCGTTATGGACAAACCAGCAAGTGAACCATTGGCACCAATCGTTAACTTGACGCGTACCGACATCGAACGGCCCATGCGTTTGTATTCGTTTGGCACCTTTACGCCGCGATTGATGCGGGATCGAACTTTGCCCGGATAATTGGCTACAGCCGCACTGCCTGCTCCATCCGAACCGCCGGCTGAACGGGAGTTCTGGTTCGACTTCGCAAGTTCTTCGCCGTCGTTCGCGCCACGCTTCGAATCCTGTTTGTTCTCACCCTGCGAGCCGGCAACCTTCTTTTCGACCTTCTTCGGCGGCTCTTTCATTTCCGCCTTTGGCTTTTCGACCGGCCGCACGGCCTTCGGCGTTGCGGACATCGGCATCTCTTCCGGCTGCACCGGCTCCGGCAGGGCTTCCGCAGTTTCCACCGGATCAAGGGGCTTTACCTCTTCCGGTATCTCGGTCGCCATCGGCTGGATAACGGAGGTCTCCATCGGAACATTCGAGGTCAGGACTTCCGGTTCTGTAGCCGTGACGGTCTCCGCAGAGGCCCGCGTCACTTCCTGCACCGGCCGAACCGGCTCGGCTTCGACAGGTTCCGCCCTTTCCGGCTGCACTTCGGTGGGCTGAATCGTTTCCGGCCGAACGGTCTCGGCCACCACTTCTTCGGGCTGCGGCTCTGCCTGCAGGTCGGGGTCGCCGGCAGACGCCTGGTCGGCCTCGGAATCGCCGAGAATGACGACGCTGACAGTCTCGCCCGCCTCCTCCTCCGGCTCATGCGGCGTCACCACGAAGCCGACGGTAAGCACGGTGAAAAGTATCGCATGAAAGGCAAACGACGTCAGACACGCTACGGCGACATTGCGCTTGCGGAGCTTCGGCGCAGCGTCCTGCTTTTCAATTGCGCACTGCACCATGTGCGGCGCATCCGCAGCACCAGCCTTCGGGCCTTGCGGATGTTCCGGGAAGCATTCGATCTGAGCGAAACGGGTATAATGGATGATGGCTTCGCCAGCAGGCTGGCGCGGCGCATTGCGCAGTTCCGGCATCTCGTGCCCGGGAAGGAGCCCCGGCGGGTTGTCGTTCGAACCGCCCGCGTCCTGCTCGGCGAAGAACGCGTGCCGCGACCTGGATTTCGCTGAAACTACCATTTGCCTTTCCCCGGCCCCCGGCGCCATTCTTCACCCTTCGAAGGGAACGGAAATCTGCGAACGGGTGACGAGACCCTTCATGCATTCGCCCGGCGCCGGACCATCGCAGACCGGCGTATCGTTGATCAGGATGCGGGTGACCGCCTCGCACTTGACGTTCGGCATGTCGAACTGGCGCACGCGCTTCTTGCCCTGCGGCAGATCGCGGAAATCGAGAACGGTGATCTTTTCGACGGTGTTCTTGTCGTTGAAGAAGGCGAGCTCGAAGGAAATCTTGTTGACCGGTGAGCCCAGCTTGTTCAGCGCCACGAAGGTCATCATGCAGCCCTTTTGCGAGGGCGTCAGGGCGTTGAGCTCGACTTCGAGGGCGTTTGCGGGAGCCAGAGGGGCCGCGGCAGCATCCTGTGCATAGGCGGGCGAGATGCTTCCAGCCGCCATCAATCCGCCCGCCACGAAAGTTGCAAACCTGCTTGCCGCCAACATCACTTCTCCATCCATTTCTGAAACTTGACTTAAATAGTCATATATCAGAGACGAACGGCATTCGCCAGAGCGGCTACAGCTCTACAATTCGCTGGAGAACCAGCAGGTGGCGAAGCATTGCAGTTGCGCAACACCGAGGCGATTGAGGCACAAGGCGTCGAAGGGGATCCCGAGGCTTTTTAGCAGATCTCGTGCCGATGACCGCCGCGTGTCATTTCCTTCGCGACGGTCAAATCCATCATTCAGGGGCCACTAAGCGGCCTCAGGACTTGGGTAGTCGATAGTTTGGATCCAGATGCCCAACCTTTACCGGGAAGATGTTGGCCAAACCTTCGCGAAGTTCGTCCTCATTGACGGAGCCCTTACCGGTCGTGTCGAGTTTTGCCCACCGGTCCTCATTATAGCTTGCATCGTAGGGCCTGTCGTTGAGTGCGGCGAGGCGCGTTTGGCCATCCAGATATTCGCTCTTGGTGAGCGTGCCGTCTTTGTTTGTATCTGCCCATTCCATCGCCTGACGGGCCATGCGCGCCTGGAATTCAGCGACAAGTTCATCATCGGTTCGCAGTGGCGGCGCCTTTGGTGGCTGTTGAGGCGACACCTCCATGCCCTCATCTTTCACGGACGGACTCTTGCGCGCCTTCGGGACGAACAGGCTGTAAACGGAATTGTCAGATCCTACTTTCATAAAAATGATATCCTTTTCTGGCTGACCTTACGCAAGGCCAAGTTGTAGGCCGATACTTGTCCGGACCTTGCCAAAAACGCGAATTGGCGAGTTGCGTTACAACTGAAAAGGATGAATGCGTCGGCCCAATGCAGCCGATGCCGTGAAGTACTACCCCGAACAGCCTCTGTCGCGGCCAGATCAAACGACGCGACGACTATGATTTTTATGGCGCTCGGGAACCTGGCCGGGCAAGGACCGTAGAGGCATTGCGAAGAACCGCCGCTTTCTTATCCGATTCGCTCAGCCGGCCGATGCTTCAGCCCAATCGTGCCACTCCGCCTCGCTGCCATGGAATACGTTGAGGTCGATCCTGCCTTCGACGCCATGCGAGAGGCCGGAGCCCGAATACTGCCAGAAGAGCCACTTTCGTCCCGGATAGACCTTGGCGGGGTGAGCGGCTACCGAGCGCAGCCAGAAGTGATAGTTGGGGAACGCCCCCTTCAGATTGTCTCGGTAGAAGTCCGGAGCGGTATAGATGATCGGGCGTTGGCCGTAATGCCGCTCGAGCTTGTCCATGAAGACCTGCATCTTCTCCAGCACCCGCGCCCGCGAAGGCTGTTTCCTGCAGCTCGATTCGCCATTCCACTCGACGTCAATGACTGGCGGAAGAGCGTCCGCGTCCCGCGGGACGTTGCGGATGAACCAGTCTGCCTGCTCCCCGGCGGTCCGGCACCAGTAGAAGAAGTGATAGGCGCCGCGTTTCAGCCCGGCCTCCTTGGCGTTGCGCCAGTTCTTCCGGAACATCGGATCAAGATGGTCGCCGCCATCGGTCGCCTTGATATAGGCGAAGTTCGCGCCCTGTGTCCGCAACTTCACCCAGTCGATCCCGCCTTGCCAGCGCGAAACGTCGACACCGTGCACGGCGAGCTTCCGTGGCGAGGCGGAACCAAAATTGATGGGCTTGGCGTCGCGGAAACGGCGGCTGTAAATCTGCGTCCTCGGAGACGGATCGATCGCGGGGGGCGCGGGGTCGACGGGGGCGACTGGGGCGAAAGCCGCAGTCGGCCTTTCCGCCGGAACGGGCATGGCTGCCGTTCCTGGTGCCGTCACGAAGGCCTGCGGTTGCGGAACCGGCCCCGCCCAGGCAAGGACCTCCTGCTGCGGAGCGGCCGGCGCGAAGGTTTGGCCTACGTCTGCTACAGGCACCGGGGCGGCCGGTCGGACGACGGAACTCGTCGTTTCCTGCGACGGCAATCCGGCTACCAGGCTTTCCGGACCGGTATTGGATGCGCAGCCCGATAGGGTCAGCGAGGCGAGAAATATTGCTGGAACGGCCGCTAGACGCATATGCCCCCGTACACAAAACAATTGCCGGCGGCAGAAGCCGCGTCATGAACAGGAGATGCTTACCGGAGAATTACCAAAAAAGACTGAATCCTAACGACGCCGTTGCCTAAGTGGCTGAACGGAGAGGATGGCCAAGAGGGATCGTCCGGCCGCCCCTGGTTGGGACTTCGCGAACGGGACCGTCTTATTTCTTGTTAGCCAGGCGACGGCTGTTGGCGCGGACACGCTTACCAAAGGGTTTGACAGCAGCCGCGACGACCGCGTCGTGAGTCTTCGTCACTGAGGGACGTCTGCCCATCATCAAGTTGATCGTCGCGTCGAAAGCAGCCTTCGACAGCGCCATATTGACCGCCACCGCGCTCTCTGCAGTGGCTGCGAGTTTTTCCACGACCATCCGCTGAAGTTCCGCCGCATCCTGGGCTTTACCCGTCAGCGTCGCAATCTGCATCTGCTGGAGCCGGAGCGACATCACGAAAGGGGCTTCCAACCAGAACGTGACTGCGTTCCTGCGGAACTGGCGCGGCGTCATGATGATCCCTCCCACGCTGGCGCTACCGCCATTAAGCATGACCTTTGTGACAGGCGATAGCCAATGCCTGCCCGAACGCCGCACGTCATCATAGTGTCATGTGAGAATGGTGATCTCTGACCTGTCGCGCCGCGATTCATGTGATTTTTGCAGCCGCTTCCACTCTTGGAATTGCCGATGCTCTACATGCTTGCCGTCGTCGGTCTCCTTCTGGCGATTCACATCATAAGTTTGATGATTGCCGGATGGCGGATTTCACGACGTGGTCTTGTTACACCTGATCTCTCGTCGCGATCTCCGGTCTCTATCGTCATTCCGGTTTGCGGCCTCGAACAGTTCTCGCAGGAAACGATCGCTTGCGCCCATCGCCTGGACTGGCAGGACTACGAGCTCATCTTTTGTGTCGCTGACCGAAACGACCCAGTGGTAGCAGCGATCGAAAGCGCGCGCTTAGAGCATCCGACCGTGAAATCCCGGACGCTGGTGGGAGACGACCGTTTCAGTGCCAACCCGAAGCTCAACAACTGCCTCAAGGGTTGGAATGCAGCCGCCCATGATTGGATCGTCCTCGCCGATTCCAACGTTCTGATGCCTCCGGACTATCTCCACCACTTGATGGCTGCATGGCGAAGCGACAGCGGTCTTGTCTGTTCGACGCCCCTGGGCGCTCGGCCCCAAGGGTTCTGGGCAAAGGTCGAATGCGCCTTTCTCAACACGCATCAGGCACGCTGGCAATATGCGGGTGAAGCGCTGGGCTTTGGCTTTGCGCAAGGCAAAAGCATGCTTTGGCGCAAGGAGACGCTTGACCGCCGGGGAGGCATTCAAGCCCTGGCGGCGGAGATTGCCGAGGACGCTGCAGCGACAAAGCTGGTCAACGGTCTCGGATTGAAGGTTCATCTGGTAGCATCGCCCTTCGATCAGCCGCTCGGCCAGCGGACTGTCCGGGATATATGGTCAAGGCAATGCCGATGGGCAAGGCTGAGACGTGTTACGTTTCCCATCTATTTCGCGGCTGAAATCTTTCTTGGACTATTGCCACCACTGCTTCTGGTGTTCTGCCTCCCCCTGTCGGGAGCCGGCCTGGCTGCGAGTACCGTCGCGGTTCTTGCGGCCGTCTACTTGCCAGAGCTAGCACTGGCAAAGAGCAAGAACTGGCATCTATCGCCCATGTCGCTTGTCGCCATGATAGCCAGAGACGTTATGATGCCTATCATTTGGATGCGAAGCTGGTTGGGCAAGACATTTGAATGGCGGGGCAATACGATGACGATCGGTCCGCAAGGTTCCCGATTGAGTGAGGCACCGGCTGTCCAGATGTGAAGACCCCAAAATTCCACCGGGCGTTTGTTTAACCGCGGGCACGGCCTAGTCCGGATCAACCCGGCTTGGTCCACTCTGTATCCGCTGCGTTGATGAAGGCTGTTCCGTCACTGGTGAATGACCGTCTGCAGGCCTTCCGGAACTGGTTTCCAATTGCGAAGGCTTTTCCGCGCGACGAGGTTCACGCGGCCGACAGCCGAGCACACGACCCCACTCTTTCCGAGATAAGGCTTCCAAGTCTTCGATGCTCATCACCGCTTCCCCCGGTGCTCATATCAGAGAGCATATTAGAACCTAAGCATAAAACGACCGCAATAATCCAATTGGGTGAACGCTCGGAACGCCCTTCTGATCGAAAAGCCATGGTAGCGGGCAGGTATGCTGTTGGGGGATGTTCTCGCGACGAGATCGCAAGCGTCCAGCGACCACGCCAAGGCGTAGCGCTCATATACCGGAGTATAATACCTTTATTTGCAAACCGGATGTACCTTATCACCACTGCCTCATGTCCGTCTCTCGCATGAGGCGGGTGACCAGGCTTCTGAGCTCTGGTGTTTTTCTCCCTCCCTTGGCAATGGATCGCTTCGATCCATTGGGAGGTCGCATTCCCCCCAGCGACCTCCCCTTTTCTTTCAAAGCACCGACGCTAACGCATCTCGGCGGAGCTTGTATCGATCAGCGCAGACGGCAAAGTCTAGTTAACTGCGACTGCGCCCAGTCCCGGGCGAACTGCTGGGTCTCCTCCAGCCCGGACAGAAGCGCGCCGAGTTCGCCGCTGATCTGAATATTTGCATCGGTTATCCTGCACGCGCCAATATCAAGCGTCACCGTGGCTACAACTTCGCCCTCGAGCGGAGGCGTCTGAAAGAGTGAATCTGAACTTGACTCACAAGTCAGCAAAGCCTTTGCGACGACAGACGATGCGCCGCTTGGCAACGAACAGATATCGACCGACAGCACTTGAAATCTCGCGGTGTGGTTTGGACCCAGCGGAAGTTGTTCACACAGTTGCGCGGAGCCGATCGCCCTGGCGATTTGCGGCCACTCGGGGCTGTTGAGCGCTGACCTGCACTCTGCCAGGGCTGGCACGAAGGACAAGAAAGATATGGCTGCGGAAAAGCCGGTGACTTTCAGATTCCTGCAAAATCGCTCCCTCATCGACCATCCTCTATCTAATCTGGGAGTTGAACTCGAGATTATGAAGCCGCAATAGCCCGGTGCGGTATCTGTCACTTGCCGAATTGCCACGCCCACTGGCGCGTCGGATATCCAGGTGGCTGAGCTACTATAAGAAGCAGGGCGGGAGCGCCTAAGCATGCATGCGCTCGAAAACGTAATCGTTTTGACCGGGTAAAAATCTGTTGGTTTCGACGATATCGAAAGTGGATGGATCACCGATCCGGCGGAGATACGACCTGATCAGGTAATAATCGACCGTGTAGATATTGCTGATGGCATAGGCTTTGAATCCCGCCTTGATGAACTTTTCGACAAACTCCGAAGAGTCATCGCTTACTTCCGAGGCGACGATTAGGTCGGCAGGAAATTGATCAACGTCATCAAGGATAGACTTGAGGACGGGTCCTTCCGAACCCTCTATGTCTATCTTGATGAAGTTGATCTTCCCAATGTCGTCGCCGAGAATCCTTTTCAGCGGCAATCCTGGTATCGTACCGGATGCATCTACGGCTACAGCATTGGCGCCGGCATTGTGCTTGGTGCCCTTTCTGATGGAAATCGTGCATGGCTCTTCTGTTGCGGCAACATTGAGCGCTCTTACATTTCCCGTGTCGTTTAGTGAAAGGTTCGTCTGAAGTCTCGTGAAGGTGGTTGGATCAGCCTCCACCGAGACGACGACACCATCAGCGCCGACTTTCTTTGACGCGAGCAGCGAGTAATAGCCGACATTCGCTCCGATGTCTGCATAACCATCACCTTGCTTCAGCCTGGAAAGGGTGAAGTGCGTGAGGTTATGTTCAAATATACCGAAGAACCTGATTCGTCGTTGAACGAAGTCTCGAGAATTGCAGAGCATCCTGGCGTCAAAAACCGTGTACGCTTCTGAAGATGGGCTCAATATCGTGTAGAGCCTCATATATATCCTCTGAAAAACGTCCATCGACTTGACAATGAAATAGAAGAACTTGCCGCGCCTTGGCATGCAGCCCCCTCCTCCATCAGCCCGTCTATTAGGTAGATCGAAAGAACGGCAAACTTAAGATTGTCAAATTCTGCCTGCGTTGCTCGCGGAAGCGGTCTTCTAGCGATTGATCAGCCAGAGGAGCGCGGAAAGCACGATGCTGACAAGCAGGCCGGTGGCGATAGGGATATAGATCGTGAAGCTCCCGCGCTGGACCAGAATGTCGCCCGGTAGTCTCCCAAGACCGAGACGCCCAAGCCACGGCCAGAGAATACCGAGCGCAACGATTATAAGACCAATGGTGATCAGCGTCCGGGACATGGTAGCTCCCATGCTTCCTGCCTCGATTGACACGGATCAATCTAAACCAGCCTCGCTCTAAGTCCAAATGGCCCTTGGCAAGAAACGAGCCGCCCATATTGCGTTTTCGCTACGGCAGGGCGCGCCCGATAAAGCGCCCGATGCTGGCAGTTGAAGGTATAGTGACCTATTCGCCACGCGCATAGCGCATGGCTGGATTGCGAATTCCTGCCTATGATTTGAGCGCAATCCTTGTATATTCAACTCATCGAAGTGCTGCACCTCCTCCCGCAGAACTTCGATGCGAGTGTGCGACCGTCCTCCTCCCAGGTCGCTCTCGGGATCAGCGCCACTCCTCCTCCCAGGTTGCTGATCGGTTCTTTTGGAAAAGCCTGCCGCACCTCCTCCCGCGGCAGGCTTTTTCGTTTCCGGTTGTTTGAACTGGCGTGCAAAGTCCGGACGTAGCGGAGCGGCCTGATCAGAGCGCTACCGAAAGGCCTTCTCTGAGACCGAGTTCACCGACGACCTCAAGACGATCACCGCCCCACCGATCCGCTCTACACGGCCTGCGCCTCCTGACGCGCGCTTCGGACTTTGGCTTTCGCCGCTCTGAAAACGCTCTCGGCCAAGATCAGCAGGCACCCGACGGCAAGGATCAGGGCGCCGATCAGGGCTGTGACAAAGCCGAGCTTCACCAAAAGCCCGATGGCGGCGATCAGGATCAGAGACAACAGCGCCAGCGCGCCGTCATCTATGAACATTCCGAGGAGTTCCTTAAAAACGATTTTGAGAATGTTCATTGGGCAGAGGGCTCCATGGGGGCATTGTGATAATTGCGCAGCATCCTGACGGCGACGGAGGAAAAGATCGCTAGCACGGCAAGGATCGGCAGCAGGGAAAGATCGGCGCCCGGCCATTCGGCGCCGAGGCCCTCACCCACCCAGAAGATGCCGAATGTACTGAGAAGCAGGCCGACGACAAATTTCAGGCTGTTTTCCGGGACAGTGGAGAGCGGTTTGTGGACGAATAGGCCGATGACAAGCACGAGGATACAAGCGGCCGCAGCACCCATGCTGGCATAGCCGAGCATGCCCTGACCCGCTCCGGTGGCGATCACAATGAAGACGACCTCGATGCCCTCGAGAAGGACAGCCTTGAATGCCGCCGTTCCCGCAAGGAAATTCGCCCTCGCCTCGGCTGCTTGCCGGCGGAGGCTGTCGGTCTCGGCGGCAAACGCCTTTTCCTCGTCATGCAGTGCGATGAAGCCGGAGGCTCGAAGGATCGCCTTTCTCAGCCAGCGCAGGCCGAACAGGATCAGCAGCGTGCCGATGATGAATTGCATCAGGTCGATCGGGATCAGGCCGAGCAAAGGCCCGAGTGCCAGGACCAGAATGGCGAGGACCGCAAGCGCAAGGCCTGTGCCGATGAAGGCCGGACGCCAGCTCTGCGTCACGCCGACGGCAAGGATGATGGTGAAGGCCTCGACGACCTCCACGAAGGAACCGAGGAAGGCCGCCGTCACGGTCGAGCCTATGCTTGTTATTGTTGTCATTTCATTTGTCCATATCAGTCTTCAATAAAGCGGGTCAGGCCGGAAGTACGGTGCATCGCTCCGGCGGAAGGGAGAAGGCGAGAGGCGAGCCGGGAACCTCCCTGCGCGGCCAATCCAGTCGAACAACGTCGGAACCGACTTTGATTTGCAGACGCCAGCAGCGGCCGTGGAATGCGCTGTCGACAACCTCGCCGGTCAGATGGTTGTCGGGATGCTCGTCTACTGGCCGGCCGTCCTCCGGGCGGACGACGAGCATGGCCGAGCCGTTCATTCCACTGGAGCTGTGGCTGAGCACGCCCCCATTGCCGCCGACGGCGAAACGGTTGTCGTAGGCCGTGCCGCTGATCAGCGAAAAGCCGCCGAGGAAGCGGGCGACGAAAGCGTTCGCCGGCGCGGCATAAATGGCTTGCGGCGACGCAAACTGCACGATCGATCCCCGGTCCATCACCGCCAGCCGGTCGGACACAGCCATGGCCTCGACCTGATCATGCGTCACATAGACAGCCGTCATGCCTTCGGCGCGGATGAGCCGCATCATCTCCGACCTGAGATCATCACGCAGCGCCGCATCAAGGTTGCTCAAAGGTTCGTCGAGCAACAGCAGGCGCGGCCGCATCGCAAGGCAGCGGGCGATCGCCACGCGCTGCTGCTGTCCGCCGGAAAGTTCGCTTGGCCGCCGTGCCCCAAGAGATCCGAGCTGCGTGATTTCCAGCGCGTGGTCGACCCGCCGCTTGATCTCCTCATGCTTAAGCCCGCGCACTTCGAGGCCAAAGCTCAGGTTCTGGCGCACCGACATATGCGGCCACAGGGCATAGTCCTGAAACACCAGCCCGACATTGCGGTCCTCGGCGGGCACCTCCCCGCGGTGCGACCACATGAGGTCGCCCTGGATATGGATTTCACCGCTATCTGGTGAGACAAGACCGGCGATCGATCGAAGCAGTGTCGACTTGCCCGAACCGCTGGCCCCGACGAGAGCAACCACCTCGCCCGGCTCAACCGATACGGCCAAGTCGTTCAACACCAACTTGCCGCCAAGCGATTTGACGAGAGAAGAACATTCCAGTGCGGGGTGGGTCATCGTCCGGCCTCCTTGGCGGGATCGCGTTCATTTCGAAAGAGGGCGGCAATTCCAGCCACGATGCCGACGGCGCAAAGCGCTGTCAGCGCCAGAGCGCAGGCAACGGCATCCCGGTCCTGCGTGAAGTCATTGACGATCAGAGCGGGCAGAGCCGAGCCGGAGCTCGGTATCAGGAATTGCGACATCGGCAGCTCGAAGAGCGAACGAACCATCGTCACCCCGAACGCGACGACGACAGCTCTGCGAATGAGCGGCAGAACGATGCGCCGCAGATGCTGCATGGGGTCCGCGCCCGAAAGCCGCGAAGCTTCGCCAAGCGAGCTCCCCAACCGGTCAAGCGCCGCCCAGAGGAAGATCAGGCAATAGGGCAGCGCGGCGGCGGCATAGCCGATCACCAGCAGCAGCCGCGATCCGTAAAGCCCCAGATCGCGGAAGCCGGCGAGACGGTTGTAGAGAAGAATGTATCCGAACGCGAGGATGATGCCGGGAATGGCGACGGTCACCATCGCGAGGCCGGCGGAAAGCAGGCGGGTCGCGCTGGAGGCGAGTGAGATTCGATAGGCGAACAGCGTCGAGAACGCCACGGCAACCAGGGCAGCCAGCAGTGCATAGACGAAGCTCCAGACGAGCGCCTGACCGGCGACGCTTGCGGAGTCGAACACTGTCCGCATGGCATCAAGGGAGAAATTTCCCGGGGACAGCCCATCTGTCAGAGAGATTGTGAAAGCCCGCACAACAATCGATAACAACGGCAGTATTGCCGCGCCAAGTGAACCTATTGCAAGGCAAAGGACCGCGAATGGCTGCCAGGCACCCAGCTGGTATCGGACGAGCTGCCGGTTGCGGCCGGAGAGGAAGCGGGTTTCGCGCTGGGCACCACTGAGCGCCGTTGCCGCAACAGAACCGGAAACGAGCACCACAAGCAACAGTGCCTGCGCACCGGCGGCAGCGAAATCGACTGGAAAGCTCGCGGTGGCCGCGTAGATGTTATAGGTCAGCAGCCCGAAATTCATGGATCGCGCAATCGTATTGGCTATCCCGAAATCGCCGACGATCTCCGCAAAGGTCGTCAACAGCGAGAGGCCGATGGCCGGCAATAGCATCGGCACGATGATCCGCCGGATCGTCTGGCGCGGTCGCGCGGCGGCCATGCGCGCCGCATCGATGAATTCTCCGCCGAGCCCCTGCAGCCGCGAACGAACGATGAAATAGGGAACCGGGAACAGCGCCAAGGCCATCACCATCAAGAGGCCCGGCGGGCCGAAAAAGGCAGAGGCTCCCTCCGGCGTGAGAACGCCGAGATAGACGAGATAGCCGCCGCGGGACATGAGCAGCACCCAAGCGAGCCCCTTGAGGTAGCTCGGCATCGCGAACACGATCCAGGGCAGCGCAAGCCAAGCCCGCCGCAAGCAGATATCGGTGAGTGTCAGGACGAGTGCCAGGGCCGTGCCTAGGGCCGTCGAGACGACGGCGCCGGCCAGTCCGAGCAGGATTGTGTTGAGAATGCCGCGAAACAGGCGTGGAGAACCGACAAGCCTGCCGAGCGCTGTAAGCTCCGGCTGGAAACTCGGAGCGACCGGATCGAAAAGCTTCGGCAACACAGCCTGTGCCAGCACCAACAGGAGCGGCAGGCCGATCAGCACGAAGGCGACAAGCCACAGAAGCGGCGCACTGCCTCCCCAGTTTCGTCGACCGATATTCAAGGAGATCGTCATTCCAGCACCGAAAAGCCTCAGCGTCTCTGGTTGAAAGAGGCGCGGCGAAAACACCGCGCCTCGGGCGTAATCAGGGAACGAACTGGTCGCGGAACCACTGCTTCCATTCGGTCTCGTTTGCGGAGGCCATCTTGTCGTCGAGGATCTGCCAAGTAGCTGTGTTGTCGACGCGGGCACCATTGCCCTTCACGCCGTTGATGACCGGTGCGAAATAGCCGTCGCCGCCTTCAGTCTGCAGCATTGCTGTCTCGCCTTCCTTCGTCAGCAGGAACTGGATGTAGGCCTTCGCCTGATCCTCATGCGTGGAGACGCTGGCAATGCCTGCGCTGGAAGGAATTGCGACGACGCCTTCCGACGGGTAGACGACAGAGATCGGCTCCTTCTGGGCGATCAGCGCATAGATCGATGTATCCTGCTGAATCGCCAGGCTCGCGTCGCCGGTGACCAGCGACTTGTTCACCGCGCCGCCGCTTGGAATACCGCTGAGCGCTCTATTGGTCAGGATCTTCTCGAGCTCCGCCTTGCCGGCATCGACGCCCTTGTCGGCAAAATAGCTAGCGAGCCACTGGAAGGCCGGACCGGAGAGGTTCGGATCCTTGGCGGCAACCTTGCCGGCGAACTTTTCCAGATCGGTCCAGCTCTTCGGCGGTGCGGCATCGCCGATCTTCTTCGTGTTGACGGCGATCGCCGTAGTCGAGACGGTGACCGGGAAGTAGGCCTGGCTCTGCGGCACAAGGCGGCGGCCAAGGTCAGTATAATCGACCTTGTCGGCAAGGCCCGGCTCCGGCTTGAGAATGCCCTGCTCCGCCAGTCTGCTCATGACCGCCGAACCCTCGACCCAAAGGATGTCGAATTTGGGGTTGTTGCCTTCTGCAGCGACCTTGCCGAGCAACTCGCCCGTCGAAAGGCGAACCAGATCGACCTGAATGCCGGTCTTTTCGGTGAACGCCTTGGTGGCCGCATCAACCGTATCGAGCGCCGAGTAGACGATAAGATGGTCCGCGGCGTTTGAAGGGACGATCGCACCGAGCAAAGCGGATGCGAACGCTCCAGCGAATAAATACTTGCTCATTTGTCTATCCTTAAAGTTTGCTTTATTGGAAGCAAAGAATGCTCCGCAGCAATACCATGACAATATTTCAATTATATTACAGTGCAGACGTTTTCTTCTTCAAGCGTACTTTACCTTTTTACGCCTCTCTTCAGCCACAGCTTGTCGATCGCGCCGCGCAGGGCGCCGAATTTCTCCAGCGAGGCGAGCGCCGCGGATCGATCCTGTGCGGCAAGCGCCACGATCATCGCCTCGATGAGGACAGTGGTAGCTCCATGCATGGCAAGATGGTCCGCCCGTCCGCGTGGCACGGGCAGAACCTCGACAACGCGCTTTCGGACAAAAGGCGCGAGGCTGTCGCCGACCAGGGCGACCGGAACATTGTTCTCCTCAGCGTGATCGAGAAGAACCGAGACTTCGCGATAGATGGGCGCATAGGCAATCATCAGGATTGCATCGCCCTCCCCGATCGTCAGCAGACGGTCGGCCAGACCAATTCCGCTCTCAGACAAAGCGGTGGTCGGCAACCCGAGCCGGTTGAACTGCAAGGCGGCATAGTCGGCGACGCTGCCGGAGGGACCAATGCCGAAGACGAAGCGCCGGCGGGCCGAAAAGAGCAGTTGGACGGTGCGCCTGAAGGCATCCGAGAAATCCGATGAAGCCATCACCTCAAGGCTCTCGCGATGGGCCTTCAGCACGTGACCAAGAACGCCATCCGGATACTCGCTTAGATCTTCAAGCGTGCGTTTGAGCCGCCCCTCGGGTCCTCCGCCGGTGAGATCGGCGAGAATGGCTTCGCGCAGCCCGGAGAGACCCTCGAAGCCAAGTGACCGGGCCGTTCGTACGACGGTGGCGTCGCTGGTCCCCGCCCTTTCAGCGATCTCGGCGGCCGACATCAGGAGGACCGTCTCCTTCTGCGTGCGGAAGAACGACGCCATCTTCTGTTCTGCCGGAGACATGGCGGGCAGAGCTGCCTCGATCCGCTCGTCAAGGGAATTTTCCGCCGAAGTCATTCGATCTGTCATCCAAGTGGCATTGTTGCGTTTGCTACAGGTCGTCCTTATCCGAAATAAATGTTTCAGGAAGATGACGGCGCAGTGCGCGGCATGAGGCCGGTCAGGATTGCCGCCGACCAGTAACGTCCATCGCATTGAAATATCGCGGTTTAAACGCCACCTTGTTATCTCAACCGGAAAACGCGACCGGGATGGTGTCGTTGCCTGCTTTCGGAATAGCCGAAGCGCGCGCGCGAACGGTGACACTACGCGCGCGTAGCGAGTCGCACCGCTTGGTAGCCTGCAGATGTTTGTCCGGACTTGACCCGTGCCGTCGTTGCCCCTTACTAGCCGGGCTTATCGGGGCGATCCGTCGTTAATGCCAAGGCTACGAGGCGGTACATGGAAGGATGCTCAATTGACCCTACGGCACCAGATAATCGCACTTGCGATCATCCCGCTCGTGATCTCGATCCTGGCGATCACCGCCTTCATCACCTGGCAATCGGCCAATCTCGCCAAGAACAGCATCGATACGTTCGAGCAGTACATGCTGGAAGCCAAGGAAGCGGAAATTCTCAACCTCACCAATCTCGCCGTGTCGGCCATCCAGACGACCTACCACGATGCCGCCCCCGACGATCAGGCCGCCAAGGATAAGGTGGCGGAAATTCTCGCCTCACTCGACTATGGCAAGGACGGCTACTTCTTCGTCTATGACTATGACGGCAACAACATCGTCCATCCGCGCCAGAGCTTTCGGCACGGGCGCAATTGGCTCGCCCTGACGGATCCAGACGGAGACAAAGTGATTGCCGAACTGATCGCAACGGCAAAAGCGGGGGGCGGACTGCACCAGTACAAATGGCAGAAGCCCTCGACCGGGCAGATCGCCGACAAACTGTCCTTCGTCGTTAGCCTCGACAAGTGGCATTGGGTCGTCGGGACGGGCGTCTATCTCGACGACGTCTTTGCGCAAAGTGCCGCCGCCAATGACGGCATGCGTTCCAACATTAAAGAGACGTTCGTGATCGTGGCGCTGATCGCGGTGCCGGCGGTGCTGGTCGTTTTCACCACCTGCATGCTTGTGACGTTCCATGAACGTCGTATCGCCGACGGTCGACTCAAGGAACTGACGCAACGGGTCATTGATACTCAGGAAGAGGAGCGCTCACGGCTGGCGCGCGAGCTGCATGACGGCGTTTCTCAGAACCTCTTGGGCGTCCGCTATGCCATGGATCTTGCTGGCCGCAAGGTCAGGACGAACGTCGATGATGCCGCCCTCACCATTGATCGCGGCGTCGAGGCGCTGAACGGCGCCATCAAGGAAATCAGGCGGCTTTCGCACGATCTCCGCCCCCGCGTGCTTGACGATCTCGGCCTTACCGCCGCACTCGAAGCCCTATGCCATCATTTCGCTGACCGCACAGGAATAGACACGAATATCGAGGCCGCTGGCTTTATCGACACGTTGAAGCCCGAGGCCAGCACTGCTCTCTATCGGGTCGCCCAGGAAGCCTTCAACAATGTCGAGCGGCATTCGGGAGCCAATCGGCTTACAGTCAAGCTCTGGAGCGACGCCGCGCGTGCGCGCATGATGATCTCTGACAATGGAACCGGATTCGATGGCAGCAAGAGCGTCGGGTTAGGAGCATCCGGTCTCGGTCTTCGCAACATGCAGGAGCGCATGGCCCATTTCCGTGGTCGATTGCTGATCAATACGAGCACGACCGGTACGACGCTGACGGCAATGATGCCGAAATCGGCCAATCTGTCCGCTCGTCAGAAGGCCCAAGCCGCATGAACCAACCGCCGAAAATCAAGGTGCTCTTGATCGACAACCATCCGCTCGTGCTGGACGGGCTGAAGGCGGTGCTCGAAACATTCGACCGTATCGAGGTCGTCGGCACGGCCGGGCTTGCGCAGTCGGGTCTTGATATCGGCAGGCAGGTCCAGCCTCAGGTGGTGCTGATGGACATCAACATGCCGAAGCTAAGCGGCATCGAAGCGATCGAGGTCTTTAGGAAAGAACTTCCGGAGGCACGAATCGTGATGCTCTCCATGCATGACAGCCGGGAGTATATCTCCTCTTCGGTGATGCGTGGTGCTGCCGGCTACGTCCTCAAGGACGTGTCGACGGACGAGATCGTCTCGGCCATCGAGACGGTGGCGGGCGGAGGAACCTATTTCTCATCGGGGGTCGTCGACGTGCTGATGGAGCGCGGCACGGAGGAGGATGGCGACCCGCTGACGCCGCGCGAAGGCGACATTCTGGGGCTGATCGGTGCCGGAAGTAGCAACCGGGAGATCGCCGAAACGCTCGGGATAAGCTCGGCCACGGCCGAAACGCACCGCAAGAACCTCAAGAAAAAGCTCGGCATCGCCACGACGGCTGGCCTGATCCGCTATGCGATCGACCGCGGTATTGCTAAAAAGATCGGGTAAAGCCCTCGCCTACCCAGTTCTGGGTAGGGCGGCGTATTTCGTCTCTTTCGACACCTTGTCGCACGAAAACCGGCGGCATAGGAGTTCCTCACGCCTCGCCAACGGGGCTGTTGGGAGGAGTTCCATGCATGATGCCTGCTTTCGATTCAGCGGAAAACCTGCTGCACTGAACCTGGCAAGGCCCCCGGTGGCCGCTGCCTGACGGAACTACCTTCCACGCCGACAACTGGAACCCGGTGGCCTTAATCATGGCGCCTGAAAGGTATCCCGACATGGAAAAACGACATAACAAGGCAGCGCTCTGGCTGCTCGTCATCCCCTATATAGGCCTGCTTTGGCCGCCCTTTTACAATGTTCTCGAGCCGTCTCTTTTCGGCTTCCCCTTCTTCTATTGGTACCAGCTCGCCTGGGTGCCGATTACCGCTTTCCTGACCTGGATCGCCTATCGGAGCACGCACCATGACGACTGAGATCAACGGCACGGCGCTTGCCGTCTTCATCTTTTTCTTCGCGCTCGTCACCGTCATGGGTTTCGTCGCAAGCCGCTGGCGCAAGCCCGAAACGCTCGCCCATATCGATGAGTGGGGCCTGGGCGGCCGCAGCTTCGGCACCTGGATCACCTGGTTCCTGGTCGGCGGCGATTTCTATACCGCCTATACGGTCATCGCCGTTCCGGCGCTGGTTTATACCGTCGGCGCCTATGGCTTCTTCGCTCTGCCATACACCATCATTGTCTATCCCTTTGTCTTCATGGTGATGCCTGTTCTCTGGAAACGGGCCAAGGACTTCGGTTATGTGACGGCTGGTGATGTCGTGCATGGCCAATACGGCTCGCGGGGTCTCGAACTCGCCGTGGCGGCAACCGGCGTCATCGCCACCATGCCCTACATCGCCCTCCAGCTTGTCGGCATGACAGCGGTCCTGAAGGCGCTCGGGCTGCACGGCGAACTGCCGCTGGCAATCGCCTTCATCGTGCTGGCGCTCTATACCTATTCCGCAGGGCTGCGCGCTCCGGCGCTCATCGCCTTCGTCAAGGACATCATGATCTATATCGTGGTGATTGCGGCTGTCGCGCTCATTCCCTCGAAGCTCGGCGGCTATGCCAATGTCTTCGCCTCGGCCGATGCCGCCTTCCAGGCGAAAGGCTCGGGCAGCCTGCTGCTTGCCGGCAATCAATACGTTGCCTACGCAACGCTGGCCCTGGGTTCGGCGCTCGCCGCCTTCATGTACCCGCACACGCTGACCGGCATCTTCGCGTCCAACAGCGGCAACACGATCCGCAAGAATGCGGTCCTGCTGCCAGCTTATACGCTGCTCCTCGGCCTGCTGGCGTTGCTTGGTTACATGGGTCATGCCGCGAACCTACAGCTCGAAAGCCCAAATGACGTCGTTCCAGCGCTTTTCAAAACGCTGTTTTCGAGCTGGTTTGCGGGCTTTGCCTTCGCAGCAATCGCAATCGGCGCGCTCGTTCCGGCTGCCGTGATGAGCATCGGCGCCGCCAACCTCTTCACGCGCAATTTCTGGAAGGCCTATGTCAATCCGGATGTCAGTGACGCCGGCGAAGCCAAGGTCGCGAAGGTCACGTCGCTCATCGTGAAGATCGGCGCCCTGCTCGTCATCCTATTCCTGCCGACGCAGTTCGCGCTCGACCTGCAATTGCTTGGCGGCATCTGGATCTTGCAGACGCTTCCGGCTCTGGTTTCCGGCCTGTACACCAACTGGTTCCGTGCACCGAGCCTCCTTGCCGGCTGGTTCGTCGGCTTGTTCGGCGGCACCTTCCTCGTCTGGGATGCCGGCTGGAAGCCGCTGCATGCCCTCAGTCTCGGCGGTGAGCCCTTCACCGTCTATACAGGCCTGCTTGCACTTGCTGCGAACGTTGCCGTTGCTGTTGTGGTTAACGTCATCGTGCCGGCAAGATCGACCGTCCGAGCATAAAGACTCTGCCGCGAGGGATCTGGAAACGGTCCTTCGCGGCTAGCGCGCCTTTTCTTGCGCGCATGACCTCCGGATTTCCCGCGCAATGCCTCCGAGCAGCGCCGAGACATGTGTTTCCGCTCGATTTTGGCTGAAGCACCCTGCCTACCTCATCAATATTGATGAGGCGAAGCAAACTACCTCCACCTTCCTCAAGGCTTCGCCAGACTGCACACTAGCGTTGCGGCTTCGGATTTGGCGTCCGGCGTTCGCGCAGCGTCGAAGGCATTGGACCGGCGTCCGTTTAAGGACGCTTTGCAGGCTGGACATGTACATGAAGTTATCGCACCGCGTCCCTTACGTGTTCTTTCACGCGACGTTTGTCATCAGTGCATTCGTCTTTCTTGCCGGAGCTGTCTCGCCGGTTCTCGCCGATGGCAGTCCCTTTGCTCCGCAAACGAAAATCCGTCTGACGATTGTCCAATGGATGCCGGCCAAGGGCCAATATGAACGATGGGATGCGCTGGGCGGCGACTACACGGTCTCGGATGAAGGCGCAGTCTTTTTGCCCCTTCTTGGCTCGCTTTCCGTCGGCAATCTGGATAACGCCGGCCTCACAAGCGAGATTGCCAAGCGCCTGCAGGAAAAGATCGGGTTGGTCCAAGCGCCCGCGGTCACTATCGAAATTCTCGAATACCCGCCAATTTATGTCGTCGGAGACGTAACCTCGCCTGGGGAATACAAGTTTCGGTCGGGACTTACCGTCCTGCAATCCCTGGCAATGAGTGGAGGGCCGATCCGCACGGCAAGTCAGCAGCAATCGCAGACGGTCAGGCTCGCAGGCGAATTGCGAGACATCGATCACTCGCTCCTACGTAGCGCCGCCAAAGTAGCGCGGCTCCAGGCGGAGATGGCTGGGGCGAAGGAAATAACTTTCGAGCAGCCGCTCGGCGCCGATCAGCAACTCGCTACCGGAATCTACAACCAGGAAAGGGTCATTTTTCAGGCTCGCGCGAATGCGCAGGACAGACAGTCAAAGGCGCTCACCGAGCTGCGCGATCTCTTGAATACGGAAATCGATACGCTGGAGGAGAAGCTCAAGGGCTCGGATGACAATCTCAAATCCGCCGAGGAACAGCTGACCAGCGTCAAAACTCTAGTCGAGCGAGGCCTCACGGTGGCGTCGCGCCAATTGGACCTGGAACGATTGCTCACGACTTACCGCTCCGACCGGCTCGACCTCGTCACGGCCATCATGCGGGGCCGTCAGGCAATCAGTGAGACAACGCGCAATCTCGAGGGACTTTATGACGGGCGGCGGAGCGAACTTGCTTCCGAATTGCAGTCGGAACAAGCAAATATTGATCAGCTTAAATTGAAGCGCGAAATGACGCAGAAGCTGCTCCTCGACGAACTCTCGACCGGCGACGGATCGAGAACCCGTGGTGAGGAACCGCTGCTTACCTTTACCGTGAGCCGGCGGGATAAGGGACAAATCAATCAGTTCCCTGCCTCAGAGACGACATCGCTCCTGCCTGGTGATGTCGTGAGAGTCGTCCAACCCCGCATTTCGGACGGATCGTCTCAGGCCGCTCCCGGCGTGCCTATCGAGGAGGGGACACATCCCAATCAGGCAAGCCAGTGAACCGCGAAGAGCATGTGTGGTCAGCAAGCTTCGTGCCGGGCGCGGGCGCAGTCGGCGGAAGCAAGATCAAGGTGGAAGCGACATGAAGGGAATAATACTGGCGGGGGGAAGCGGCACACGCCTTTATCCTCTGACGATCGCGGTTTCCAAGCAGATACTGCCTGTTTACGACAAGCCGATGCTCTACTATCCCTTGAGCGTGTTGATGCTTGCGGAGATCCGCGACATCCTGATCATCTCGACGCCCCGCGACCTGCCGTGCTTCCAGGAGCTTCTTGGCGATGGCTCGGATTTCGGCATCAATCTCTGCTACGCCGAACAGCCTCAGCCCAATGGTCTAGCCGAGGCATTCATCATCGGCCGCGAATTCGTCGGCAGCGGCAGCGTTGCGATGATCCTGGGCGACAATCTCTTCTTCGGTCATGGGTTGCCCGACCTCTGCCGGCAGGCGGTCGCTCGCCAACATGGAGCCACCGTATTCGCCTACCACGTCGATGATCCTGAGCGATATGGCGTCGTCAGCTTCGACCGGGTCACAGGCAAAGCGACGAGCATTGAAGAAAAGCCCGCAAGGCCCAAGTCGAACTGGGCAGTGACGGGTCTCTATTTCTACGACAATGACGTCGTCAACATCGCCGCTTCGATCAAGCCGTCCGAACGCGGCGAGCTTGAGATCACGGCTGTCAACAACGCCTATCTTGCACGCGATGAACTGCATGTATGCCAACTCGGGCGTGGTTATGCCTGGCTGGACACCGGCACCTATGACAGCTTGCACGACGCATCTTCCTTCGTGCGGACGGTTGAACGCCGTCAGGGCATCCAGATCGCTTGTCCGGAAGAAATCGCCCTTAGTATGGGTTGGCTTGGGCCTGACCAGGTTTTGAAACGCGCTTACCGCCTCGGCAAGACAGCATACGCCGCCTATCTCCGGAGCTGTGTTGAGGAACAGGGCTGGGATAGCGCGCCGGAGACCGTGCCCCACAGGATAAACGGCTAGGGGTAATCTGATGACTTTGCGCATCATCCCGCCCAGTGGTCAGACTTATACCCAGATCCTGAAGTCGACGATGCTGATGGGCGGCTCCTCGCTCGTGAACGTCGCCTTGAGCATCGTTCGCAACAAAGCCCTGGCGGTTCTGCTTGGACCGGAGGGCGTGGGGCTTATCGGCCTTTACGGGTCGATAGTCGACATCGCGCAAGCGATAGCTGGTCTGGGAGTGAGCGGTAGCGGGGTGCGCCAGATCGCCGAGGCCGCGGGCACCGGGGACGCAGAGAGGGTCGCGCAGTCGGCGACAGCGCTCAGGCGCATATCGGTGGTGCTCGGACTGTTAGGTGCGCTCTTTCTCGCGGCTGTCGCGTTTCCGGTCTCGAATTTCACTTTCGGCGACTATCAACACGCCAGCGGCATCGTGCTGCTCTCCCTGGCCGTATTTTTCCGAGTGGTGTCTGCCGGGCAGATTGCTTTGATCCAAGGCTTGCGGGGCATCGCAAATCTTGCCCGCATCAACGTGCTCGCAGGATTTTTTGGCACGGTGGTCAGCATCCCCCTGATCTACCTGTTCGGAGCGCAGGCGATCGCACCTTCTCTCGTGGCGATAGCGGTCGTCTCAATTCTTCCGACCTGGTGGTACAGCAGACAGATATCCACGCACTCATCACGAATGTCGGCTCGCCAGTTTGGCCGGGAGGCGACAGCTCTGCTCAGGCTCGGCGTCGTCTTTATGGCAAGCGGACTACTGACCTTCGGCTCGGCCTATGCGATCCGCATCATTGTGCTGCAGGAAGGAGGCATTGTCGCGGCGGGATTGTATCAAGCGGCCTGGGCGCTTGGCGGTCTCTACGCCGGCTTCATATTGCAGGCGATGGGTACAGACTTCTATCCGCGCTTGACCGCAACTGCAGGCAACGACGCCGAGTGCAACCGGCTGGTCAATGAGCAGGCGGAGGTTAGCATATTGCTGGCCGGCCCAGGCCTGCTCGCCACGCTGACCCTCGCGCCGCTCATGATGAGCTTGTTCTATTCCGCGGAGTTTCACGGTGCCGTGGATCTTCTGCGCTGGATCTGCCTTGGAATGATGCTCAGGATTGTCGCATGGCCGATGGGTTTCATCGTGTTGGCGAAGAGCGCACAGACTATTTTCTTCTGGACGGAGGTAGCGGCCACGCTGGTGCATGTGGGCTTGGCTTGGCTCTTCGTATCGAAGTTCGGTGCGCTGGGAGCCGGCATGGCGTTTTTTGGCCTCTATGTCTGGCATGGCATCCTGATTTACGTCATCGTGCACCGGCTGACCGGCTTCCGCTGGTCGACTGCCAATCTTAGGCACGCGCTGCTTTTCCTGCCGGCATCGGGATTGGTATTCTGCGCCTTTTGGGCCCTGCCGCTATGGCCGGCGACGGCGATTGGCTCGGTCGCGGTCGCTCTGAGCACACTCTATTCGCTGCGCATGTTGGTCAAACTGCTGCCGCCCGAGTCAATGCCCGCGGTCATCAGGGCATGGATCGCGAAATCGGCGTGATAGGCAACGCGCTTCAGCGCCGCCCTGCCTCGTATATACTGCATCGCCCAACCGCAACATTTCGCTCATGCAATCAGACTGCTTCGGCGTTAGCGGCTTCAGCAAAGCACCCGTGAAGTGCATCAACCACCCAAGCCATGTCGACCTCCGTCATCTGGACAAACAGCGGCAGGATGATCGTTCGCTGCTGCGCTGACACGCTTCGCATCAGGCTTGTGGCGGCGCGATGGAAGCCCTGGCCGGAATAGGCTTTCTCAAGATGAATGTTCATCACACCGCGCCGGGTCGAGATACCCTGATCGAGCAGCACTTGCATGACTGCCCGTTGATCGGCCGTGCTCGGCAATCTCACACAAAAGCTCTGCCAATTGCTGCGAGCCCAACTGGGCTCGACCGGTGGCGCTAGCCCCGCGATCGTGGGCAGGCGCTCGCTGTACCGCTCTGCAAGCTGCCGCCGCCGCTTGATCAGTTCTGGCAGCCGTCGAAGTTGCTCCCGTCCGACGGCGGCCTGCAGGTCGGTCATGCGGTAGTTGTAGCCCAGTTCATCATAGTCCTCGAAGATCACCTGTTTCGAGCCGTGGCGGACGGTATCGGTGACGCTCATGCCATGCTGACGCCACAGCCGGAATTTTCGATCATATTCGGGATTGGCCGTGGTCAACATGCCGCCATCACCGGTCGTGACAACCTTGCGGGGGTGGAAGGAGAAGCACGCAATGTCGGCGTGCGGTTTGCCAATCTTTTCCCAGCAGTCTTCCCAAAGGATTTCGCTTCCCGTCGCACAGGCCGCGTCCTCGATAACCGGTATCGAGTGGCGCTTTCCGATCTCCACAATGCGGCGAAGATCACAAGGCATGCCGAGCTGATGCACGCAAAGGATTGCCTTCGTGCGGGGCGTGATTGCGGTTTCAATCAGGCTGGGGTCGATGTTGTAGCCGTCCGCTTCGATGTCGATGAAGACCGGGACCGCATCGCAATATCTGACGGCGTTCGCCGTCGCGATGAACGAATGGCTAACCGTGATGACTTCATCGCCCGGGCAGATACCGACTGCCTTTAGAGCCAGATGAAGCGCGGTCGTGCAGTTGGAAACGGCGCAGGCGTGCGCGGCACCAACAAAGGCTGCAAATTCGTTCTCGAAAGCCGCGACTTCCGGTCCCTGCGTCACCCATCCTGACAGGATGACGCGGCGTACCGCCTCTGCCTCCTCCTCTCCGAGAACAGGCTTGGCGACCGGAATTGCAGGCAGCGACGGGCTCATGCAGCTTCGCCTCCGGCTGCAGCCGATTCCAGCCGCCACCACGCCACAAGATCACGCAGTCCTTCCTCTATCGGGATATCGGCCTTGAATCCCAGAAGCCGTTCGGCTTTGCTTGTGTCGGCGAGACGACGGGTCACGCCATTCACGGTCCGTGCCGGGTGATGTTGAGGTTCGAGTGAGGATCCCATGATCCCGCTCAAAATCTGCGCGAGTTCCAGGAGGCTTGTTTCCTTGCCGCTGGCGACATTGAACACCTCGTCCGTGACATCGCACGTCGCGGCCAAGACGTTTGCCCGGGCTATGTCGCGGACATGCACGAAGTCCATGGTCTGACTGCCGTCGCCATAGATGATCGGCGGCATTCCGGCCGCGAGCCGCTCCATCCAGCGGATCAGCACCTCTGTATAGGCGCCGTGCACGTCCATTCGCGGACCGTAGACGTTAAAATAGCGAAGCGCGACATAGCGAAGCCCGTACATCTCGGCAAAGCTGCGCAACAGTCCTTCATTGAACACTTTCGCCGCACCGTAGATCGTCCGGTTATTGTAGGGGTGATGCTCTTCGCTCGTGGGGAAGCTGTCGGCAAGCCCCAGCACGGAGGCAGAGGAGGCAGCGATCACCTTCGACACGCCTGCCTTAACGGCGGCTTCAAGAACATTGAACGTGCCTTCCGCCAGAACATCGAAGGCCAGCCGTGGCTCTTCGGCACACTGGGTAATTCGAATGGCCGCCTGATGAAAGACAATATCGACGCCCTCGAAGGCCTTCGCCAATAGCGCTCTGTCTCTGATATCTCCGTCGATGATCTTGAGAGGACCGGCGCTTATCGCCGTGCTGAGATTGTCCAGGCGTCCGCGCACGAAGTTGTCGAGGATGAGAATCTCGCGGGGTTTTTCCAATGCGACGAGATCAGCAATATGCGAACCGATCAAACCGGCTCCACCGGTAATGAGCACCCGTTTATTTCTCATGATCTCCCCCGCGCGACATATCCAGCATCGGATCGGCGTCCGTGCGCCAACGCATGAACTTCGCTGGCACACCCGCCACCACTGCGAATGGCTCGACGTCGGAGACCACGACGGCTCCTGCTCCAACGATCGCCCCCTTCCCGATGTGCACGCCGGGAAGAATTGTCGCATTCGTGCCAATGTCGGCCCATGCGCCAACATGCACCGGCTTGATTTCGAGATCCGTGCGAATGATTGGCTCATCCACCGGCATGGCGGTGTGGGTTGAGCCAAGCACCTTGGCGCCGGGCCCCCACCCTACAAACTCCTCGATCACCAGATCGCGAGCGTCGAAATACGCCATCGGGCCGATCCAGACATTGTCGCCGATCACACATCGGCCATCATAGCGTCCCTGGATATAGGCTTGAGCGCCGATGAACACCCCGTTGCCGATTTCGAACGTTTCCGGATGCTTGAAGCCGGCACCACTTGCGACCTGCAAAGCCGTACCGCAGCGTCTCGCGAGACTTTGCCAGATGGCCTTCCGCATCAGGGCGTCGACGAACCCTTCCCCTGTCGCGAAGCGGCCGTAGAGTTCGATCAGGCCAGCGCGCCCGTATGATTGCCTGAGTTCGTCGACCAACACGGCCTGGTAGGCGGGATCCGCCGGCCTTTCATTGCGGCCGTGGACCGCCTGCACCCGTCGAGCCTCGCCTGCGCGGTTAACCGACATAGGCATACTCCATTGCGGCGACCACTTCTTCAACCTGCCGCGCAGTCATCTCGGGATAGATCGGGAGCGAGAGAACTTCACGTGCCGCGGCTTCTGATATCGGAAAATCACCGATTTCGTAACCGAGGTCGGCATGAGCCTTCTGTAGATGAACCGGGATGGGATAGTGCAGGCCGGACTGAATGCCTTCCGCGGTGAGTGCCCGTTGAAGTCCATCGCGATCGCGGCTTCTTACGGCATAGACATGATAGACGTGACGGCGATCGGCCACCTCAACAGGCGTCTTTAAATGCGGCGATCCGGCAAGCAGCAACGAATAGCGGCGGGCATGGGCGCGACGCGCCTCGGTCCAGGCTTCAAGATGCCGGAGCTTGATACGCAGGATCGCGCCTTGAATGGCGTCCATGCGGTAGTTAAAGCCTTTGAGCAGATGGTGATAGCGCCGTTCCTGCCCCCAGTCGCGCAGCATCCGCATCGTCTGGGCCTGATCGTCGCTGTTCGTAATGATCATGCCTCCCTCGCCGCAGGCGCCGAGATTTTTGCCTGGGTAGAAGCTGAAGCAGCCGGATACGCCGACGCTGCCGGCACGTCGGTCTTTATATTCCGCCCCGTGGGCTTGGCAGGCGTCTTCGATGACGGGCACCCGGTAGCAGTCGGCTATCCCCTTGATCGCATCCATCTCGGCCATCTGGCCGTAGAGGTGGACAGGAACAATGCCCTTGGTACGGGGAGTTATCTTTGCCTCGACCTGGGCCGGATCCATTGTCAGGGTGACGGGTTCGACATCGACGAACACGGGTCGTGCGCCTGTGTAGCAAATCGCCGACACAGTTGCGACGAACGTGAATGGCACAGTGATCACCTCATCGCCGGGGCCAACGCCCGCCGCAAGAAGGGCCAGATGCAAGGCACTCGTTCCGGTGTTGACGGCGATCGCATGTCTGACGTCGCAGTAGTTTGCGAATTCCTCCTCGAGACGGGCGACCTCGTCGCCCAGTATGTATTGCCCGGAGGCAAGCACGCGGAGCACCGCAGCATCGATCTCGTCCTTGATTGACGCATATTGTGCTTTGAGGTCGAGGAATGGGATCATGCGATGAGCCTCGCCTCTTCGAGCTCGACGATACGACCGCGCTGCGCGAGCGATCGGCTTGCAGCTTCGAGGATGCGAACGACGCGCAGCCCGGCATGGCCGTCGGTGATCGGCCGCGCATTTTGCTCGATGCAATCGATGAACTGCTCGAGTTCGATTTTCAATGCCTCGGTCATATCAAGCCTGGGCGCGTACATGTCGCCACTGCGATAACCCACCAGCATCTGATGGACCTTCTCGCCGTATGTGTGAGAATTGCAGTTCATCGTGATGCCCTTGTCGTAGACCTTGATCTTTTCGCTGGGCTCTAGATCGTCATAAACGATCATCTTGTTACTACCGCCAATCAGCGTACGGCGTACCTTGACCGGCGCCAGCCAATTGACGTGGATGTGCGCAATGAGCTTGCTCTCAAAGAAAAGCGTCAGATACGCAATGTTCTCAGGCTCGCCGGTCACATGGCTCATCCCGATCGCCGAAACGGCCACCGGTTTCTCCGGCAGGACATAGTCCAAGATGGACAGGTCGTGGACGGCGAGGTCCCAAATGACGCTGACATCGTGCTGGAACAGCCCGAGATTGACCCGAACCGAGTCGTAGTAATACATGTCGCCCAGGCCGCTTTCGACGAGTTCGCACATCTTGCGAACGGCTCCTGTGTGGACGAACGTATGGTCCACGGCCAGCACGAGGCGGCGGCGCGCTGCTTCGTCGACCATCCGCGAGGCTTCCTCCGCTGTCGCGGCCATCGGCTTTTCGACGAAGACATGCTTTCCGGCCATCAATGCCTTCATGGCAAGCTTGAAATGGCTCGAAACCGGCGTCGCGATGGCGATGGCATCCACTCGCGGGTCGCGCAAGACCTCCTCGAAATCGTCGGTGGTTTTAATCGCGGGATAGCGGCTTTGAACGGCCGCCAGTCGCTCGCTATTGAGATCGCAGACACAAACGAGGTGAGCGCGGGCGGTTTCCGAGATGTTACGAACCAGATTCGGTCCCCAATACCCATACCCGACAACAGCAATGCCGATCATCGCATTCCCCCCGACGAGTGCATGTCAACTGGCTTGTCATTAACGCGGCCGATCATCCTGGCCGGAACGCCAGCGACAATGGCGCCATCAGGCACATCTTTTGTTACAACCGCCCCTGCGCCGACTTGCGCAGCCGCTCCGATGGTCACGCCAGGCAGAATGGTGGCGTTGCTGCCGATCGATGCATGGCGCTTGACCAGGGTCGGGATGACAATCCAGTCGGCCTCCGTCTGCAGACTGCCATCGGAGTTGACGGCGCGCGGGTATGTGTCGTTCGTAAACATGACCCCGTGACCTATGAAAACGCCGTCTTCCAGCGTCACGCCCTCACAGAGGAAGGAATGGCTGGAAATCTTGCAGTTCTTTCCGATCAGGACGTTTTTCTGAATCTCCACGAAAGTGCCGATGCGCGTTCCCGCACCGACCGCGCAGCCGTAAAGGTTCACGAGATCTGGATGGTGGATGACGGTGCCATCATCCAGCTTGACGTTTGATGCAATCATCCCGCCTAGACCCCTGCTCCCAACAGGCCCTGCTTCTCAACAAAACTCGGCAGTCGCATGATCCGCCCAAGTTTCATTTCGACAGAGCAAATATTTCTTTCTTTCACCAGAAGAATTGTTTTCGCGAATTGAGTAAAGAAGCAAAACGTTGAAGCTTATTCACCTAAAGGCGTACATACTTACAAAGGTTGGATGGCGGTATACGCCAAAACTCGTGGCCCCTATCCAAACTTGATGGTGGCTTTTGTCCGGCGCTCGCTCCAGACCTGGCGGCTGGGACGGGTATTGTTTCCACGGATTTTAGCGCTTGCGCCTTAGCTGCGTAGTATCTTTATCAACCCTACCGCGAATGGCTTAGTAGAATAACAGTCTTCATACAGAAATATCTTCTATTTACATCGTATTGGCGAGCTCATGTACGAATTTAACCTATATTAATTAGTGTATCATCCGGTGAACTATGGTAATTGGTTTGTACTTTAGCACATTCTAAACTCCCGTATCTGCAGAGGAGTTGAATGTTCGACCTTAGTTGGGGCGTAGGGAAACTATGTGGGGGAGGATGAGGCTGTGAGTTCAGCGATTGTACCAAATTTAAACCACAGGCAGGAAAATGTAGCTCCTCCCCTGAAAATTGAGCACGGCTCGACTGCACTGACCCGGACGCTCGTGGAAGGGTCAAGGCCCAAGCATTCGCTAGTAATTCTCGACAACCGTGCACTTGACCGGCAATGCCTTGCGCAATGCATGGCGGCCCACAAGGCTGATCTACTTATCCTGGCATTCGGGTCAATTGAGGAGTGGGAGCAAAAACGCGACGAGTACCCTCCGCTTTCAGCAATTCTCTTGAACGTCGGGGGCAAAAAGATCGACGAGCCTGCCGTCTCGGAGGAAATCAGGAGTCTTTCCTCGGAGTTCGGATCGATACCAATCATCGTATTGGCTGATAGCGACGACTACGCCCAGATCGTCAGGGCGCTCGAGTATGGTGCCAAAGGTTATATACCGACGTCGGTCAGCATTAGCGTCTGCATGGAGCTGATCGCGCTGTCAGTGGCAGGAGGGGTTTTTGTGCCTGCGAGCGCCCTATTTGCAATGCGTCACTTGCTCGAGTCAGGCAATTCGACGGCGCGCCCTTTGGCGGGGATATTCACCGATCGCCAAGCGGAAGTCGTCGAGGCGCTTCGCCGCGGAAAGGCAAACAAGATCATCGCCTATGAGCTCAATTTACGGGAAAGCACCGTTAAGGTGCATGTTCGCAACATCATGAAAAAGGTCAAGGCGACGAACAGAACGGAGGTCGTCTTCAAGATCAACGATCTCTTTCCCGATAGTCTCACAGGCGCGGGAACGAACAGGGTACCGTGCTGATCCGTCAGCCGACGACGTCTTCAATCACATCGCAAGCGCATTCCCGCTTTAACCTATCCCGGTGGCTGTAAAGGAAATTCAGCACTGGTCACGATCTGATGCTCCGGATTGCTCGATGGACGGGCACAGTTCGTCAGGTGCAACATAACGAGCGTCGTAAAGCGGGCATTCGCTTGCCAGGCTAGGCGCGCGTGCAATCGCCCGCGCCAACCGGCTCCTCAGATCATCCTGCTCCCTCCGTTCGGCCTGGTGTTCGCAGCCTCACGGATTGGAGGTCTTAGCGCACTTCTCCACCCATCCGGCAAAGACGATCAGCCCTTTGGCGCAGCGGGAGCTGCGCCAAAGGGCTTCGTGGTTAACCGTCATGATGGCACCTCAGCAATGCCGCCATAAGCAGGGAAACCTGTTTCACGACGGATAGCACGATCGAGTTCCCGCACACGAAGATATTGGCTCAAACGGCGCTCCGTAGCATCTCGTCGCGCGGACCTCTCTGAGGGACGCGTTAGGAGTACGACGGGTGGATAGGAGATTCACCCAAAGAACTAACGACCGGCGAATATGCGCTCCGGGCACCTACCATCGATGATCTATCATGTCATTCGCAATCGCCCGAAGATAACCATCCGGCACATCGCCGGTGGGGCATTCAAGTGGGGCGGTATTGTTGTGGGCGAGTTGGATCTACGTTTCTATTTTTGGATCCTGAAGCGAAGATTGCCTTACCTCACGGCATTCGTCGTCTTGGCGGTGGCAATCGCCGTCGCCTTTGCCCTCGCCCTCCCGCGGGCCTACGTCTCCACCGGCAGAATCCTGGTGGAATCCCCGCAGATTCCATCCGAACTCGCTCGTTCGACCGTTCCCACAAACGTCTTTGAACAGTTGAAGATCACTCAGCAGCAAATCACGACACGCGACGGTCTTGTTGAATTGGCGGACAAGCTCGGGATCTACGGCAACGAAAGGGCAATGCTCTCCGGAGAGGATATCGCCAAGGATATGCGCTCCCGCATATCGTTCGAACAGGTTCTGTGGGACGCGCCGCAGGGTGGCCCGGGAGCGACCGTATTCAGCGTGTCGTTCAAGGCGAACGAACCGGTGCTGGCGGCAAAGGTGGCCAATGAGCTCGTGGGAATGATCCTGCGCCGCAACCAGCGTCAACGCACTGATCGCGCTGGAGACACGTACCGGTTTTTCAACCAGGAAGTCATGAGGCTCGGCGCGGATTTAAACCGGCTTGAAGCCGACATTCTCAAGTTCAAGAACGAGAACAAGGATACGTTGCCAGACAGCCTTGATTTTCGCCGCACGCGCCAAATCAGCCAGCAGGAAAGGCTGGTGTCGCTGGAGCATGAGGAGGCCGATCTGCGCTCCAGGCGTGGCAATCTCGTCGCCACCTATGCCGCGACCGGTCAGATTGCGAGTGCCGATCCCTTAACGCCGGAGCAGCAAACTCTGATGGACATGAACCGCGCCTTGGCGGAACAATTGACCACCTTTTCACCCTCGAGCCCCAACATCGTGGCTCTGCGGACCCGAATTGCGTCGCTGGAAGATGGCTTGAAGGTGACAGACCCAGCGAAAGCAGACGGCACGAAGGACAAGAGGAACATTTCCGCACTTGACGTTCAATTGTCGGATATTGATGAACGGCTTCAGCTCATAGCGCGCGAAAAATCGGCGATTACGCGGAACATCGCCGAGCTCACCCGCTCCATTACACTGACACCGGAAAGCGAGACGGTGCTCAATTCCTTGGAGCGGAACCAGTTAAATCTGCAGACGCAATATAACGCAGCGATTGCGCGGCGGGCAGAGGCGTTGATCGGCGAGCAAATCGAGATGCGTTCGGATGGCGGACGCTTCTCGCTGCTCGAGCCCGCAATACCGCCCGAATCCGCGGTAAGCCCGCAGCGCCGGCTGATTGTCGCCATCGGCGCAGTCGCAGGCGTTGGATTAGGTCTTGGCTTAATAGTGCTGCTTGAGCTGCTGAACCGGACGATCCGTCGACCGTCCGAGCTGGCTCAAATGCTTGAATACCAGCCGCTAGCCACTATTCCGCACATCCTTGCGCCGAGCGACGTCGTTGCTGCAAACAAAAGTCGGGGTCTAGCCGTGCTACTGTTCAGCAGCGCCATCCCCATCTCCCTGATGGTCATTCACTATTATTTCCGGCCGCTTGGGCCTGCATTTCAGGCGCTTTTCTCAAGACTGACAGCGAGTTGGTGAGCTAACATGACCCCTGTGAAACCTCCCCTAGGCATTCTCATGAAGATGCAGGAAGTCAATATGGAGAAATCCCAAATACCGCTGCAAGAGCCGACGCCCTTGCGCGCGGGCGAGCGGCTAACGGATCAGACAATTGTTCCAGGTCCCCGGACTGGAGGTGACTTGCTTTGGGCCGGCCTTTTGCCGTTGCATATGGATTCCGAAGTGCTCGCCAATAATCGCATCGTCACCATAACCGGCTCCGACCTGGCACAGGCGGCGTTCGGCATGATGCGCACAAGGCTGCTGCAAACCATGCGGGAGAACAACTGGGCCTCCGTTGCCATTACGTCTCCGACTCCTTCTTGCGGCAAGACCTTCGTTGCGGCCAACCTGGCATTCGCTCTCGCAAACCAACAGGATTGCCGCACCGTGCTCGTCGACCTGGATCTGAGGCAACCGGGTATCGGCAACGTCCTCGGCATGGATGACTTGCCCTCAATGGAACTATACCTGAAGGGGCAGAGCGAGATCCGCGATGTTTTTCGGCGTTACGGTGACAATTTGGCAATTGGAGCCAATAGCCAATCTGTTGCCTTGCCAGCGGAGCTGCTGCAGAGCCGGGACACAACACGTGTGTTGCGGGAAATGCGACAGAGGATGAGCCCAGACATCATCCTGTTCGATCTGCCGCCAATGCAACCCAACGATGACGTGCTGGCATTCTTGCCGAATGTTGATTGCGCAGTTCTAGTCGCGGCCGCCGAACACAGCACGCTGCGCGAGGTTGACACCTGCGAGCATAACCTTTCCGAAAAAACCAATGTCCTTGGTGTGGTGTTGAACAAGTGCCGATATGGCAGTGAAAGCAGCTGCTGACCGGACGAAGCTGATCGAGGCTTGGCGCCGAATTTTCCTACGAAAACTGACTGAGGGGGAGACATGGTCACGTTGCCGAGACAGATTGAACAGCATAAGCGACTGGCGGACGCCACGGAACCAGCGCGACCACTCGCCGTGGTGATTGTGACCTACAACAGCTCGTCTGTCCTGCCAGGGTTGCTGGATTCGTTGCCTGCGGGTCTCGAGGGTGTTGAACACTACGAAGTGGTCATCATCGACAACGATTCGAGGGATCGATCCGTCGACATCGCGCTTGCTCATCCGATCGGCGCCCGCGTCATTAGGAACGGACGAAACGCCGGCTATGCCGCAGGGATCAATGCCGCGGTCGCAACAATTGAACCTGACAGGAATATCCTGGTCCTTAATCCCGACATTCGTCTTTATCCTGGTGCGGCACGAATACTGAATGATCGGCTGCGTGACTCGCGGGTCGGGGTCGCAGTCCCTCAGGTCCTTGATGAGGACGGCAGCGTCAGTCGCTCGCTCAGGCGCGAGCCGTCCCTTGTAACCGTTTGGTCGGATGCGCTCGTTGGATCGAAACTCGCCGCCTGGTTCGGCCTCAGCGAGGTCGTCGCAGATCCGTCCTTGTACGATCAAGGCGGCACGGTCGAATGGGCGGTTGGCGCGATCCTGGCCATTGCTGCACGGGCGCGGCAAGCGGTTGGTGATTGGGACGAGTCCTTCTTTCTTTACAGCGAGGAAGTCGATTACCAGGAAAGAGTACGCCGGTGCGGCCTTTCCATTGTCTATGATACAGGCGCGCGAGCAATCCATATCGGCGGCAAAACTGAGGATAACCTCATGCTATGCGCCATGATGGCGTCTAACCGCATCCGCTACTACCGTCAGCGTCATGGCTACTTGTCCACGATGCTTTTTCGTCTCGGTGTTATTACCGGCGAGAGCATGCGCGTACCACTGCGCCGAAGACACCGGGCTGCCTTGCGCGGGGCATTGACCGCCTAGTCGCGAGGCGAAGAGGTTGGTTCCCTACAAAGGCCGCTTGCCGAAGTGATTTTAAAACGCAAACGGTCCTGTGTGGGGGCTTCATCTTTCGTGCGCAAGGCGGCGTCTTCTTGCTATTTCTCCCAGGACGATGCGCCCAAATGGCACGACTGCAAAAACATAGCGGCGCCACAGCCTTCGCGGATCCGATGCGATCCGATGCAACCATTCCAATCCGGACCGGCGCATCCAGGCGGGGGCCCGTTTCTTCATTCCGGTAAGAAATTCCAAAGCAGCGCCGACGCAGAACCCGACTCCCCGAGCGTCCGGATGCGTCAAGAGTTCGTGCGCAATCTTTTCCGACTGCGGCGAACCAATTGCTATAAAAATGAAGCGAGCTCGCTCACGTGTGGCAAAGTCTACACAGGACTGCAAGGCTGCGGCGTTGGTCCATACCGCCTGCGGCGGTACGAAAGCTCGAAAGCGTACGCTTGGATAGGCGAGTTCCAGATTGCGGACAATTCGATCATTCGCTGCGATCAGCGTAATGCTATCCCCGTTGTTGATGACGGACTTGAAAAGGGTCGCGGTCAGGTCGGAACCAGTTACGAGAGGCAAGTCTAGAGACAAGGCTCTCGCCAACCGTGCGATCGGCTGGCTGTCGCAAAGGGATAACCAGGCGCGATCGTAGTATTCGGCGAGCACCGCGTTTTCATTCAATCTTACTACGTGGTCGACATTCGGCGTGACGATATAGCGAAATCGCGAACCCGGCCCGCAGTCACTCACAAGATTAACGACTGCATTCGGAACAATGCAGTCGAAAGGAGCGCCAAGAAAATAATGCCGGCGCCTGGCATAAAACCCGTCCTCTCGCGGCAGCTTGTCTAGACCGGTCATCGCCTCTCCCCTCACCCTCGGTCGGCAGCGATACGCAAGTACAGACGCCAGCGTTTTCCAGACTTATATTGGTGTTTTGTTTTAGTTATGCTTGAAGTTAATCATCTTAAGTAGTTGTTATACAATATATTATTGGTCTAAATTAGAACATCACTTTGACGTACAGCGAGATATAGCCTCGAACGTCAGGCGATAGGCCCAAATGCGTATTGCTATAAACTTGAGAGGAGATTCGATGTTCTGTATTTGTATTTTGACGGAACGTGAGAATTTCTCGTCAGTCATGCAAGGAGAACATCGCGTGTGGAATGCGATCTTGAGCTCTACAGCCTTCGCCGCAACCGCTGTCCTATCGATACCGAGCACTCTTTATGCGCTGGAATGTCTCGTCGCCAGCCTGGGGTGGCGAACGAGGCCGGTCGTGGAGATGGACCGAAAGCATCGTCCTTCGATTGCCGTCCTAGTCCCGGCTCACAACGAAGAAAGCGGCATCGCCGCGACCCTCGCCAGTATTTCCAGCCAGCTGTCTACCCAAGACCGGCTGGTCGTCGTAGCCGATAACTGCACCGACCAGACGGCACAGCTTGCTAAGGCCGCGGGCGTAGAGGTCCTCGAACGTTTTGACCGCGACCTTCGCGGTAAGGGATTTGCGCTCGATGCCGGCATACGCCATTTGGAGAAGGCTCCACCAGAAATCGTCGTAATGATCGACGCGGATTGTCACCTTGGTGCGAATGCGCTCGAAAGACTTACTGCGGCCGTTGTTGCAAGCGGCAAGCCAGTTCAATCGCGCAACCTGATGACCGCCCCTGCCGGAGCGGCAATCAATCATGCGGTGGCGGAATTCGCGTTTCTCGTTAAGAACCACGTGAGGCCCCTCGGCCTCGCGCACCTTGGCCTGCCATGCCAGGTCACCGGGACCGGGACTGCAATTCCGTGGCGCCTTTTAGCCGGTGCACACGTAGCTAATTCAAACCGTGTCGAAGACATGAAGCTCGGACTGGATCTCTCGCGCGGTGGACACGCGCCACGGTTTTGCGAGCACGCGCTGGTTACGAGCCAGTTCCCCTGCTCCGAAGAAGGAGCCGGCTCCCAGCGCCGCCGTTGGGAGGGAGGTCACCTCGGAATGATCCGAACAGAAATGCGCTCTTTGCTTGAGCCTCGGACGTTCCTGAACCTGGACTGCCTAGCGCTAACATTGGACCTAATGGTGCCACCACTGACGCTGCTTCTGTTTCTGCTGTTATCAGCGCTGCTGTTCACAGGTGTTCTTGCGGCGGCCGGCCTATCGATTTTGCCCCTGGCGATTGCGGCGACAAGTCTGGCTCTGGTGTTTGTCGCAACGTTTGCGGCTTGGCTGGCCTATGGACAAAAAGCGCTGCCTGCGCGTGCCATAGGCGCAATTCCGCTCTACGTGGCATGGAAGTTGAAGCTCTACCCGCGCACCTTGTTTGGCAGCGCCAGGGAAGGCTGGATCAGAACTGCCCGCGAAAAACCACGTGCGCCGGAAATTTGAATGCAATCAATGGCTCCTGGCGCGCAACGAGATCTCAGGATGGAGTAGAGACAAATGATCCCTGCGGCAATCCCTTCCACACCGAGTTGGCGAGAGAGGTCCGTCGCGGCTATAGCCCGACGCTATCCCCTGAAATCCGGGGGACCAACAATTGCAAACTCAAACATAATCAAATTTCTTTCGGGCAATCGAACGGTCAACCTCTGGGCTGAGGTCAAGGGTGGCAAGGCTCTCGTGCCGGTCAACGACCTGGTCGGTCGCACCATGTACTTTGTCGGCGATCTCGACCCGAAAATCTCTTGGATAGTCGATCGTTTTGTGCGCCCGGGAGATGTCGTATTGGACATAGGCGCCAATCTAGGACTGGTCAGCCTGCATTTAGCTGCTCGCGTCGGAGGTGAGGGTAGGGTGCATGCCTTCGAGCCCAATCCGGTCATACGGGCTTACTTGGATGCGACGGTCAGCGAGAACACCCATTCGCCGATCATGATCCATCCGATCGCATTGGGTGAAGAAGACACGGAAATGTCGTTGTCCGTGCCAGACATGAATGCAGGCGCCGCATCACTGAAGGGGGACGAAGGACGCGCCGCTTACGTGATCCAGGTTCCTGTCAGGTGCCTCAGCGACTACGCTGTTGAACACGGTATATCGCGGATAGACTTTATCAAGCTTGACGTTGAGGGCTTCGAGGCGGAAGTTCTGGAGGGCGGGAGAGAAATAATAGAAAGATATCATCCAAGGGCCATATTATTTGAAGAGTATGGAGAGACGAACAGAAATAAACTTCCTTTATCAATATCTATGCTTATCGATATCGGTTATACGGTTTTTGGACTTCCAAAGAGGATGTTCGTCGTTGATATGGTACCGCTGGAGGGCTTGACCTCGGCGCACGACTACGTGGCGGTATGGCCTGTCAAAAGGAAGCCCCAATGAGGGGCAAGCCGTTATTCCGATTGGTCTGCTCCGTTGTTGAGGCATAGACCTCACCGAAATCACCCCATTAGTTCGGCTGGAGTATACCCCCTCCTGCACTGGTAGGGATCGAAGCGGAGCTGGGAAAGCCCCCAAGGTTCGTATGCCAGTTCGGCTGGTTCATTCGAAAGATTCAGAATGATCTTGTATTCACCTGTCTCGGTTCGCACCGAGCAGCCTTCGAAGGGATAGGGCAGACCGGAATCTGAGGCGCCAACGGCCTTCAGCAGCAACGACGGCCGGCGGCCGCCTTTAGTCGAGTCCATCAGGATGTCCTCGATCTTGTCGATCTCCGAATGAAATGTATTCAGCTCGTCTATGAGCGCTTGCGGAGTGGCATCGTACGAGAACTCGGGCGAGAATTTGAAAGTGAAGTAGATCACGCCCGCGGCCCCGTGGATGATCGACGACCACGCCTGCACGCGAAACTCCGCCGGAGTCGTTTCTTGACCCGCGGATCCGTTAAATTGGGTCAGTCCTATGATCGAGAACTGCGGTTTGCCCCCGCTCCAAAGCAGTAGCCTGTCAATGGCATGGCCCTGCTGTGTGGATTTGTAGTCGTCGAGTTCGAGGATCATGTCAGTCCCCGTCGCGACTGGATAGCAATCATGGCCCAGCCAATCGATGTAGGGACTATCGGCGTAGTCGGACATGATTTCTTCGACATACGCGTTGTTGACGTGGTTGCCGAGGTGATTGATCCACAGCGGCTTTCCGCCAACAGCCCAATTTCGTGCGACAACATCGACTTCGGCGGGTGTCAAAGTAACACCCTCGTAGGTGATGCCGTTTCCACCTGGCTTAACGTTTGAAGGTTCGTCCATCAACGCAAAGGCGAGCAGTCTTTCTTCCCGCAGGTCGCGCTCGAATGCCGCATGGTCGACAACCAAAAAACTCGGAACTGGGCCGGAAACGTCGAGACCGGAGGGCTCGCGAACCATGTAAAGTCCGAGCCTGTTCGCTTCCTGCGTCCAAAGGCCGATGTCCCCACCGCCATTCACCGTAAAAAGGGTGTTGACCCCGCGCGCTTTCCAAACCTCCATTTTTTCCGGAGGCTGTTGATAGACACCCTTTACGAAGAGGGTTGGACCAGGAAATGGCGGGCCTTGGATCGCAGTCTGCGCGAACGCGAGTTTTCCGATTGGCCCCATTGCATTTGCGATCGGCGCTAGAACGGCCAGGCCCAGGACATGGCGGCGACTGATCCCTTCCATGCTTGCCTCCACTCGCTTTACGATGACGGGGGCATCATAGCGATACCCTGATCCGCGCCGGGATACAGGAATTTTGACGACCCTCTTACCTCTAAGGGATTGGTGGCTGACGAGCGCCCTTCGTCTAAACTGGTCTTCTTCGAAGTGTCGAAACCAGGACTGGGCCCGAAATGACTATTCTTACTTCCGGCAATCTGCTTCTGGTAACGCCTCAGCCGACCTATCAAAGGGACCGTCGAGATGGAGGCGCGGCAACACCTCCTTCTGCACGATCTGCAGGCAGCCGCGCGATTTCGTCCGGGCAGCGCGGAAAATGGATTGCGCCATGACGGCCAATACCGAAGCGATCGCGCAACGAGCTTTTTTCACGCCACGTAAGTCCGCCGCCGCAGCGCCGCGCCTTGTCGCGGGCAAGAGGTCAAGCGAGCGGGATCTCGAAGCGGCGCCACGAGGCCATTCATGGCCCGTTGTCGTCTTCATCGTTGCTCTTGCAGTCCCCTGGATCTTTTATTTCGGCCCTCTCCGGATGTCGGCCTACCGCATACTTTTGTGCGTTGCCGTCGTCCCCTGCCTCTTCCATTGGGCGAAGGGGGCTTCAGGGCAGATCAGAGCCGCCGATCTTTCGATTATTCTTTTTGCATGTTGGAAAGGCATGTCCCTACTGCTGCTGCATGGCACATCAGCCCTACAGCCGGTCGGCATCTCGTTCGTCGAAACCCTTGGTGCATACTTTCTGGCGCGTTGCTGCATCCGCAACGCCGATGACTTTCAAGCGATGGTGAAGGTGCTTTTTGCTGTCATAGCGGCACTGCTACCCCTTGCGCTTGTGGAGGCCGGCACCGGTTGGAAAGCTACCCTGCGTATCTTCGGCATGTTCCTACCGACTTACGCGGCAGACCTGATGACTCCGCGGGCGGGTCTTTGGAGAGTCCAGGGGCCGTTTGAACATTCGATACTCTTTGGTATCGTTTGCAGCACCGGATTTGCGTTGGCTTTTCTGGTCCTGGGATACCGAAAATCGCTCTTCGAAAAATGCTGGAGGGCCGGGATCGTGGGGCTCACTGCAGCGCTTTCCCTCTCTGCCGGGCCTCTTCTTGGCATCGCATTTCAGTGTCTGTTGATTTTCTGGAAGCGACTGGCGGATGCAACCAGCCTGAAACTGGTTTGGGCTGTAACGATTTCCTTGCTTTTGATGGCTCAGCTTGCCGGCTGGATAACGCATCGCTCGCCGATCGCAGTCATTGCCAGCAGATTGACTTTCGACCCGATGTCATACTGGTCCCGTAACCTTATTTCGGAGTACGGCTGGTTATCGGTTTCAAATCATCCCTGGCTGGGCACAGGCTTTGGCAGATGGGATCGCCCTGACTGGATGGCTTCCAGTATTGATAATTTCTGGTTGGGCACAGCGGTTGGACACGGATATCCCGCGTTGTTTCTGATCGGCGGCTCGGTGGCGATTTGTTTTGCGTCCGTCGGCTTGAAGCGCGGCTTGGATGAGAGACACAGAGCATACCGCTCCGCTTATCTCATCTCGACGGCAAGTTGGTGTTTGGTCGGACAGACGGTCCATTTATGGGACGCCGCCTACGTTCTCGTTCTCTTTCTTCTCGGAAGCGGCCTGTGGATTCTGGATGCTGACGCGCCAGGCACGCTGCCATCTTCCAACACAGAGCGAATACGCAAAGTGCGCGGTCATCGAAGAAAAACGGCTGCAAGCAAAACGCTGGAACACGCCGACGGGACAAGCGGACGTAAGCCGTTTCGGCGCTAGGCTGGAATGCGCCGGTCGAGCCCGTTGGGCGCTTTCAGTAGGGTCCAGCAAAAGGGGGAAAATGCATTGGCAACGTTGACAGTTATAACGCCAAGCTATCGGCCGGACCTCGAACTGTGCCGTGATCTGAGTGTCTCTCTCCAACGGTTCGGACCGCCGGAGGTCGCTCATTGCGTCATCGTTCCCGCGGCCGACCGGCGAGCGTTTGCCGGGGTTGGTGAAGTGCATACCGCCGACGAATATCTGCCGGGAAACTTCCTGTCTGTCCCCGGAAACATGTGGGTAAATTGGCATCGCCCTTACCCGCCGGTCAGAGGTTGGATCGTCCAACAGTTGATCAAACTGGAAGCTGTCGCCCGATCGCAAGCCGATGTGGCGCTCTTGGTCGACTCCGACATCGTCTTTGTGCGCCCGTTTGCAGTCGAAATGTTTTACCGCGACCAGCAGACCCGGTTCTATCGTGCTGTTGACGCCGTGCATGCGGGGTTGCCCAGACACATTCTCTGGCATCGCGTGGCACGAAAGCTACTGGGGCTCCCGGCTTGCGACCAAATCCCGTTGCACGATTACATTTGCTGGCCGATGGTCTGGGATCCCAGAATTGTGCGTTCGATGCTCCGGCGGGTCGAGGAAACGACGGGAAGGCAGTGGCAGTCTGCAATTGCCGCACAACTGCATTTTTCCGAAGGCATTCTCTATGGCGTTTATGTCGACGAGGTCCTGGGCGGCGTGCCTTGGTCTGTCGATAGGATGCTGTGCGCGAACTGCTATGACGAGATCGCTTTGGACGAAGCCGCTTTCGAGACATTCATGTCGAAAGTCACACCAAAGGATATCGCGGTGATGATCTCGGCTAAATCGGGGACCTCCCTTCCGACGCGCCGGCGCCTGCTAGCAGCCATCGGCGGCCGATCGAATTCACCAGGATCGCCCCGCGCGGAACAACTGGATGGAAGCTGTCAAGTGCTTCGGAACTCGAACCTTTGACGAAGCCCGCTCCACGTTTGGATGTATGGCCGCATCTTAGCTCCAGCAATAAAATATGCGGCGAGGGAACGGATGGCATTAGGTTTGAGGGTAGGATCGCAATTGGAAATTCTCAGCCGCCGGTCTATAAGATTAACAAAGGGAAGGGTGACGAAAGCCAAGCCCCTGCATTATGTTCCTCGCGTGAGCGTTGTCATACCGTGCTATAACTACGGTTGCTATTTACGACAATGCGTTGGGAGCGTCACAAATCACCAGCCCGGTATTCAAGTCGAAGTCATCATTGTCGACGACAAGTCCACCGACGACAGTCTTAGTATCGCGCTATCGCTCCAGGGCTCCGATACGCGAGTGCGCGTAATACAGCACGCGCAAAACAAAGGACATATTGAAACCTACAATGACGGATTGGATGCAGCGACGGGAGAGTTCGTCCTGCTTTTGTCGGCCGACGATCTCGTGACTCCAGGCGCTCTCACGAGGGCTGCTGCGCTTTTGGCCGCGGAGCCATCCGTGGGACTGGTTTACGGAAATTGCATTGATTTCAGCGACAGCTTACCGGTCAGTCGTGGCGAACCGGGTGAGTGGGCTGTCTGGCCTGGTACCGAATGGCTGCATGAACGTTGCCGGTCAGCCTACAATGTGGTTCCCACGCCCACAGCCGTCATGCGAACGTCCGTTCTTCGAGCGATCGGAGGCTATCGTCCCGACCTCCCGCACGCTGGTGATTACGAGATGTGGCTGCGTACCTCTGCCGTCTCGGATATCGGTTTCCTGCTGAATGTGGATCAAGGTTACTATCGTCTTCACGCCTCCAATATGCACAAGAAAGACTTCGGCCAAGGTTCGGCGAAAGGGCACCTTATCGATCTAGCGCAACTCTGGCAGTCCTTCGAGGCGGTTTTTGCTGGGTTGGGCGAGAAGGTCGATACTGATGGATCTTTATTGCGGATCGCCCGTGAAACTTTGGCGCGTAGCGCGCTGGAACACGTGAACTATGCATATGCCAGGGGATTTCGGGACTTTCCGGCCGAAGAATTCGAAGAGCTTGCATATAGGATTGATCCGGAGGTGGGTCGGTCGGCAGCCGCCCGCGCGCTCGCAAGACGAAAAAAAGCCGGCATGTCTTCGCTTCCCCTCCATCCACTGTGGGCCTTCCAGGCTCTCAGCTCGCGGGTCAAAGCGCCGCTCCGGCGCTGGCGGACGCAGAGGATCGGCATCTGAAACTATGCATTTAGAACCCGACGTAATGCGGCGTCGACCGCTGCTCCGGCATCACTCCAGGATGCCGTTAGAACGCTCTCGGCCGCGCGTCTCGAGATTGTCTCAAAGTCAGCCATATTGACTACGCTTTCGAGCGCCGCCGCCAGCGAATGCGGGGTTGGGACAGCATAATGAATATGAGGGTTGTCGAGGACCATGCGATTGTGATCGGCGTCATTCACGACCGGAATGCAGCCGGATGCAAGCATTTCGTGGGGCACGAGAGAAACGTTTGTCAGAGACAGGCTCAGCCCCGCAAAGCACTGATTGTAAATTTCATTGAGCTTTGCGGGAGTCACCAATCCATGATTGATGAATTTAAACGGAAGATCACGGATCTGTTCACCGAAGAAATTCAATGGCACGCGGGGCTTTCGCTTTGCAAACAGTTCGAGCGCCAGAAGTCCGAGTTCGACTGCACGGCGAGGTGTGCCCGCTCGTGCATAAAACGCCACTCCGGTGCGGACGGAGGAGGCGTCTCGGCGATATTGTGCCGTGTCGCACCCAAAGGGAAAATAATCGGTTTTCATGCCGAATTCATGCGACAGCTTCTCTGCCAGCCAGCGGCCGGCGGTGATGCCATGGAATCCCATACGGTAGGTGTTTTCGGCAAGCATGCTGTTGGTGCCGACCGGGTAAAAGAAGGGCTCGTAATCCTGAACGAAATAGAGGCGTTTTCCAGAGCACCGCGCATTGAAAACAGCATAGGCCGACGGCCATGCAGTGGCCACCACTGCATGAGCGTCCAACATGCCAGCCCGTGCATTGCCTATATCGCAGGTGAGCCCGTAGTGTTCACGGGCGATCATTTCGTAGTACTTCCCGTCGCCGCCGTAGGGATCGTAAAAATAGACGCGGCTCACATAACCCTTGCTTTGAAGGTATTTGATGATCCGGAAAACCGTCGTGTGGCCACCCGACCCCGGCCCGGCTGGCCCTGTCACCCAATTCAGAGTGATCGGCGTGCCCGGCGCGATTTTCGGAACCATTGCCACTGGAGGCCGCGCGAGATCAGCCGCCAGGACGTCGTCGGGAAACACCGGCCAAACCACGTTGCGTGGTCTTAGCCAGTCCGCTGCCTTTAATCTTGCACGCGCAATGAGGGCGCCATAGTCCTGTGTTGATAGAAGTTTACCGACTTGACGAGTGCGACGGCCAATCTGAAGCTGTGTCGCATTAAGAAGGGATAGTGACATCGCTTAGGACCGCTCCATCGCTGGAAAACCCCAGACGTCTGCAGCGTTGCATCGCCGGCGTTCGTGTCGCAAGTTCCTACTTTGATCGAAGGCAAAAGTACTAACCCTGCGAAATCACGAGCGTTAGACTCCGTCATCATTAAAATGGCGTAAGTGGATACGTCTTTAGACGAAGCAACGTCCACGCTCGGGTTTTTGCACGTCCTTGGATCGCATCGTGTGGACCTAGACCGGCGATACTCCGATAATTTGCGGCGGCCACTTCAAGGAGATGAAGATAGGTTGCGGATCGCCTTTCCAAGCATCGAATGCCCGGTGCGTGAAGGGACCTTGCCAGTCTAGCCGAAGGACGATCCTGCGTGTCGACGCGGGGGCAAGTTTATGTCCAACCCGCTCGCCTACAGCATGGCACGACGCACCCAGATCACAGTTTAAAGTAATCAGCCATCAGCTCGAGCTGATGCTCCAGCATCGGTTTCCCGAGATGGATGCGGCAGCCGTTTTCCTTTGCCGCGACAAGCAAAGGTGTCATCTCGGGTTCCATGATAACCTCGGCCACCACCATGGATGACGAGAGCCGCTCAACATTGAGCGGCAGCGCGTCATCGGGCTTCATGCCGAGCGACGTGCCATTGACGACGATGTCGTGCCCGGAGGGATCTTCGTCTCCGACCGACAACGAGACCTCAGGATGAGCGGCGGCGATCCTTTCGCGCAAGGCTTCCGCCTTGGCGCGGGTCCTGTTGGCGAGCGTGAGATGAGCAACACCCGCAGCCGCCATCGCAAAGGCGATGGCGCCTGCGGCACCGCCGGCACCCACGAGGTAGACCCTCCGGTTGGCCACGTCGATGCCGGCAGCGGCGAGACCGGAGAGAAAGCCGGCCCCGTCAAGCATGTCGCCAACGATGCGTCCATCCTCTTCGCGGCGGATAACGTTGACCGCGCCCATCGCTCGAGCGCGATCGCTGATCTCATCGCAAAGCCCAGACATGGCGCCCTTGTGCGGTACGGTCACGATCGCGCCATCGAAACTCTTAAGAGCGCGAAGCCCATCCAAAAAGATGGAGAGCTTCTCGGGTGCGATCTGAAACGGCACCATGACGGCGTCACGGCCGCGCTTTACCGCGATACCGTTGATTCCCGGAGGGGCCTTCACGTGAGCGATCGGGTCGGCAAGAATACCAAGAACCCGAGTGCGCCCCGTGATGTCCGTGAGATTGCGGGTCGTCATATTTTCAATTTTCCATCGATGCGTCTTGGCAGACCTTCGCTTCCGGTCCCCTGAAGTTCAGGCGGCAGGAGCACATCCGGCAGATCCTGGTAGCTTACAGGGCGCAGGAAGCGGTTGATGGCGAGGCTTCCAACCGACGTCGAACGACCGTCGGCGGTCGACGGATACGGGCCGCCGTGAACCATCGCATGGGAGACTTCAACGCCCGTGCCGAAGCCGTTCACCAGAATGCGGCCAACCTTGCGCTCCAGCAGCGGCAGCAGGCCGCGCGCCGTTTCGTAATCGCCTTCGTCGATGTGGATGGCGGCGGTAAGCTGACCTTCCAGACTTTCGACGACACGCTTCAGCGTTGCGAGATCAGGGCACCGCACGACGAGGGAGGCGGCGCCGAAGACCTCGTCCTGCAATTCATGACGGGCAAGAAAATCTTCCGCTTCGGTCATGTAAAGAGCGGCGCAGGCCTTCATGGCTTCGGCATTCGCCGCCTTGGCGACGACCTTCGCCGTCGGATTTTTTTCCAGGGCATCCACGCCGCCGTTATAGGCCGACAGGATACCGGGCGTCAGCATCGTTGCCGGAAGCGCCTCCGTTACCGCTGCGCCGGCCGATTTCAGGAATTCGTTGAACCCGGGGCCGTCGATGGCGAGGATGAGGCCCGGGTTGGTGCAGAACTGACCCGCGCCCAGTGTGAGCGAGGCGACGAATGCCTTGCCGATTTCAGCGCCACGCGCTGCGAGCGCGGCCGGAAACAGCAACACGGGGTTGATGCTGCTCATCTCCGCGTAAACCGGAATCGGTTCGCGACGTTCCGCGGCAATCCTCATGAAGGCGGTGCCGCCTCCGCGCGAGCCGGTAAAGCCGACAGCCTTGATGCGGGAATCGGCAACGAGGCCCTGCGCGATCTTGCGGTCGTTCGCATGAAGCAGGGAAAACACGCCCTCAGCCAGCCCGCACTGCGCGACAGCCTTCTGAATGGCGAGGCCGACCAGTTCGGACGTGCCGGGATGGGCGGAATGAGCCTTGACGACAACCGGGCATCCCGCGGCCAGCGCCGATGCGGTATCGCCGCCGGCAACCGAGAAGGCCAAAGGAAAATTGCTCGCGCCGAAAACAGCGACCGGTCCGAGCGGGACGTTGCGCAGACGCAGATCGACGCGCGGAAGTGGCTTCCGCTCCGGCTGGGCCGGATCGATCCGCAATTCCAGGAAACCGCCGTCGCGCACGACGCCGGCAAACATCCTCAGCTGACCGACGGTGCGCGCACGCTCACCTTCCAGACGCGGCCGCGGAAGCCCCGTCTCCTGCATCGCACGCTCGATCAGTTCATCGCCGATATCCAGGATGTTCTGCGCGATCGTTTCGAGAAACGCCGCCCGCTCTTCAAGCGGCAATGCGCGATAGCTGTCAAACGCCTTCTCGGCGAGAGCGCAAGCTTCATCAAGATCGGCCGCCGAGGCTCCGCCAAAGGCAGGAGAAAGCGCATTTCCCGTTGCAGCTTCGACAGCGTGCAGTTCGCCCTGGGTGCCGCGTCTTTTCGTGGCCCCAATCAAAAGATCGCCTGAAATCGTCATGTCTCTATCCTTTGTTCTACTTGCCCCATTCCAGAGCAAGAGGCTTCAACTCGCGGGCGATCTCCAGCAGCCCTTCGCGGGTGGCCGGATGCATCGCTTCGAGAGGATGACGTACCGTATCAGAGGCAATGACGCCACCTTCTGCCATCACGGTTTTGGCAGCCCGCAGGCCGCATTGCCGGTTTTCGTAGTTGATCAGCGGCAGAATACGCGCATACGCCTTTGCAGCCTCGTCTCGCCTTCCGGCCGCATGATGCTCTATCACCGGGCGAATAAGATCCGGGAGAAGCGCGCTCGACATGACGCCGGTGGCACCGGCGTCCAGATCTGCCATCAGCGTGATGGCCTCTTCGCCGTCGAACGGGCCTTCGATTGCCGCGCCTCCGGCAGCGATCAGCGCCCTGAGCTTGGCGGCGGTTCCGGCGACCTCGATCTTGAAGTAACGGACGAGTGGCAGTTCATTGGCGAGCCGAACCATGAAAGGCACAGACAGGCTGACGCCGCTGAGCGGTGCGTCCTGCACCATGATCGGAATGCCGGCAGCCTCCTGGACGCGGGCGAAATGGTCGAAGATCGTCTGTTCGTCGAGCCGGATACCTGCGCCGTGATAGGGCGGCATCAGCATGATGAGCTTGGCGCCGGCCTCTCTGGCATGGGCTGAACGGGCGGCCGCGATCTGCGTGCTGAAATGGCTGCAGGTCACCATGACGGGAACGCGCCCGGCGACATGCTCGAGACTGACTTCCGTCAGGATCCGCCGCTCCTCGTCCGTCAGAAGAAACTGCTCGGAATAGTTGGCCAGAATGCAGATTCCATCGACGCCCTGGTCGATCATGCAGTCGAGCACGCGGCGCTGTCCCTCGATGTCGATCTCGCCATTGGGCTTGAAGGGCGTCGGAGCGACGGGAAAGAGTCCGCGGTACGGAGTACGGGCTTCGGAGGTCATGGCTGTTCCTGGCAAATGTCTAAATAGATGTAGTGCGGGAAAGCCGGGCGGGCACGCATGCCCGTCCGGTCGCCTTCGGAGGCGATTATTGTTCCGGAATGGTTTCCGGGAGAGACTGATGGAAGTACTTTTCGTAGATCGTGTTGAGCTTGCCGTTCTTCAGGTTCGTGGCAACCCAGTCGTCGACCCAGGCCTTGAGCTCCGCGTCATCCTTGCGAAGACCGACAGCCATCGGATAGGCAGCCATGTTGACCTTCACTTCCATGCCGAGGCCCGGGTTCTGGGCCGCAACGTCGTTGGCGGTCGAGAGCGCCGCAGCAAGGATGCTTTGCTGGCCCGTGGCAACCGCGGTGTTGGTCGTCGCTTCATCCTCGTAGCGGACGACGTTGGCATCAACGCCGCTGTCCTTGACCAGGCGCGTCAATTCGATGTCGGCGGTCGTACCGCGGGCAACGGCGACCGACTTGCCAGCCAGGTCAGCTGCGCCCTTGATCGCGTCGCCCGTGGGAGCAGAAATCACGACCGGGATGACGCCGTACGGCTTGGAATAGGCAATGACCTTCTTGCGCTCGGCCGTGATCGAGAAGGACGCGATCACCATATCGACCTTGCGGGCGAGCAGCGAGGGCACACGGTTGGAGCCGGAAACCGGCACGATTTCGACCGGAACACCCAGGTCTTCAGCCAGCAGCTTCGCCGTCTCGACATCCGATCCGGTCTCCTTGGCCTGCGCATCCAGCATACCGTAAGGCGGATGGCCGACGTCGATGGCGATCAGGACCTTGCCGCGTTCCTTGATCGCGGCCGGAACATCGGCCGCCATCGCCGCGGACAATCCGAACGACGTGCCCAGCGCCACCGTGGCGAGCGCGAGGGTTTTCTTCACATTCAACATTACTACTCCTCCATTGAAACAAGTAGGTTGGGATTAAGAACCGCGGTCAAAGCCCGTTGCCGACGAACTGCTGCAATTCGGCGGTTTGCGGATTGACAAGAATGTCTCCCCTTCCGGTCTCCCAGACTTTGCCCTGGTGCATGAATACGACGGTGTTTGCCACCGACCGGGCAAAGGCCATCTCGTGCGTCACGACCATCATGGTCATGCCGTTTGCGGCCAGCCGTTCGATCGCCTTCAGCACTTCGCCCGTCAGTTCGGGGTCGAGCGCCGAGGTAACTTCGTCGAAAAGGATGAGCTTCGGCTTCATGGCCAGCGAACGCGCGATCGCGACCCGCTGCTGCTGGCCTCCGGAAAGCTGCTCGGGATAGGCGTTGATCTTGTCCGAGAGTCCGACCTGGGCGAGAACCTCGGCGGCCAGTTCGCGAGCCTCGGCCGCACCCATGCGACGGACCTTGCGGGGCGCGAGCGTGACGTTCTGCTCGACTGTCAGATGCGGAAAGAGATTATAGCTCTGGAACACGATACCCACGTCGTGACGCAGTTCACGCAGGTTCAGATCCTTCGCTCGGAGGTCGTAACCGCAGACGGTGAGTTCGCCGCCATCGATCTTTTCCAGCCCGTTCACGCAACGCAATGCGGTGCTCTTTCCCGATCCGCTGCGTCCGACCAGTGCGACGACCTGGCCGGCGGAGACCTCCAGATCGATACCCTTCAGCACTTCAATGGCGCCGAAGCTCTTGCGCACGTTCTGGAAATGCACCATCCGCGTCGAGGAACCCGGCATCGCAGTCTTCTCTGTGTTCGATTGGGGGGCAGCCTGCTTTGGCAACGAAACGTTCATTGGTTTCCTCTCTCAAATCCGGTGAAGCTTCCGCTCGAAGCGCCGCGCCAGGACCGACATCGGAAAACAGATGACGAAGTAGATCAGCGCGGCAATCGTAAAGACGACGAACGGTTTGAAGGTCGAGTTGTTGATGACCTTGGCGGAATAGGTCAGATCGAAGAAGTTGATCACAACCGCGTAGGAGGTGTTCTTGACGATCTGCACCAGGAACCCCACCGTCGGCGGGATGGCAATGCGAAGCGCCTGCGGGAGAATGATATGGACGAGGCGCTGGACGGAGGTGAGCGCCAGGCATTCGGCGGCTTCCCACTGCGTCTTCGGCACCGCTTGAATACAGCCCTTCCAGATCTCGCCCAGATAGGCACTGGAATAGAGCGTCATGGCAATGCCAGCCGCGACGAGTGCGGGTACTTCATAGCCGCCGATGCTGATGCCGAAGTAGACCACGAACATGATCACCGGCAGCGGCACGCCCTGGATGAGCTGGACTAAGCCGGCAGAGGCTGTGCTGGTAACCGAATTTTTTGACGCCCGGGCGAGAGCCAGCGGCAGCCCTAGGATCGTGCCACCCACGAAGCCGAAGATTGACAGGACGATCGTCCAGCCGGCGCCTTGGAAGATGTAGGCGATTTGTTGGATACTCAATCCGAACATGGACGGCTCCTTACAGCGGGGTGCGCAGCCGGCGGCGGCGGGGGAAGGAAACTTCCGCAACACCGAGCAGGACCAGGCGCAGAAGCGAGGCGAGCGCGAGATAGATGACGGCGATCACCAGATAGGTTTCAAAGCCGCGGAAGGTGAAGGACTGGATCATGTAGGCGACGCCGGTCAGTTCCTCCGCCGAGATCTGGGACATGATCGAGGTGGCGAGCATCATGAGTACGAACTGGCTGACCAACGCGGGATAGACACGCTCCACCGCCTGAGGAAGCTGGATCGATACCAGCGACTGCACCGGCCCGAGCGCAAGACAGGACGCCGCCTCGAGCTGGCCACGCGGAATGCTCTGGAAACCGGCGCGCATGATCTCGGCGGTATAGGCGCCGACATTGATGACGAGGGCAATCACGGCGGCAGGGAATGAGCCGATGTGGACCTGAAGGGCGGACAGCCCGAAGAACAGCCAGAATACCTGAATGATCAGCGGCGTATTGCGAATGCTTTCGACATAGACGGTGGCGACCCGCTGCAGCCAGGGGCCGCCGTGAAGGCGGGCGACGGCGCAGGCCGTGCCGAGCAGGAAGCCGGGAATGATCGAAACCGCCGTCATGCCCAGCGTAAGCCAGACACCATGGATCAGGTCGGGTCCGTAATCGTTCAGAAACGAGAAATCAAATTCATACGACATGGCGGCAATTCTTCAAAACTGCGAACAAGCTACGGCGACGGCCGCAGCAAAGGGCATGGATTTCAAAGACTTGTTGAATTTGTGAGGGTACATCGACGCCGGCTTCCTCCCTGTCGAATTTTTGCCAACAGCCCCGTTGACTTCTGAGTGCTTAACACTATTGATTTATGCATGCAACAATCATTTTTTACGGATGAAGGCAAGATGAAGTCGAAAACGATAGCTCCGGTGATCCAGCTTCACCCGACTGACAACGTCGCGGTCGCACGGGAAAACATCCCCGCGGGCACCACGGCAAGCATTGCCGGTGATGAGATTGCGGCACGGGCGGATATCCCGAGTGGCCACAAGATGGCGCTGCGGAAAATCTCGCCCGGCGAGCCTGTACTCAAATATGGCCAGGTTATCGGCGTTGCGACGACGGCGATTGCGGCGGGCGACCATGTCCATCTCCACAACCTGGCCATGCAGGAAAGCAGCGCCACCCACCACTTCGCCGAAGAATCGCGGCCGACGCCCCTGCTGCCAGAAGGCGAGCGGCGTACATTCGAAGGCTATGTGCGCCCCAACGGTCTCGTCGGCACGCGCAACTTCATCGGCATCATCACGTCGGTAAACTGCTCCGCCACGGTGGCCCGCGCCATCGCCGATGGTTTCAACCGCGGTGGTCTGGCGGGATACGACAATGTCGACGGTGTGGTGGCGCTAACCCATGGCACCGGCTGCGCCATCAACACGAAGACCGAAGGCTATACCTACCTTCAGCGGGTGCTCAGCGGCTATGCGAGAAACCCGAACTTTGGCGGCATCCTGATGATCGGCCTCGGGTGCGAAACCAATCAGATCGACCCGATCGTCAAGAAATTCGGGTTGGAGGAAGGTCCCTTCCTGCGCACGATGACAATCCAGAACCTGGGCGGAACGCGCAAGACCGTAGAGGCCGCCTCGGATATGATTCGCGAGATGCTGCCGACAGTAAACGCGGCAAAGCGCACGACGGTCCCTCTGTCGGGACTGAAAGTCGCGCTGCAGTGCGGCGGCTCGGATGGCTATTCGGGCATTTCGGCGAACCCGGCGTTGGGTTATGCGGCCGATCTCGTCGTGCGCAACGGCGGTACGGCGGTGCTTAGCGAAACGCCGGAAATCTATGGCGCGGAGCACCTTCTCACGCGCCGGGCCGTGACGCCCCGTGTGGCGGAGCAGCTCATGGAGCGCATCGAGTGGTGGCGGCACTATACCGAACGCAACGGCGCCGAGCTGAACAACAACCCCTCGCACGGCAACAAACTCGGCGGGCTTACGACCATTCTCGAAAAGTCGCTCGGCGCCGTGGCGAAGGGTGGGTCGATGCCACTCGAAGCGGTCTACGAATATGCCGAAATCATCGACAAGCCGGGCTTTGTCTTCATGGACACTCCCGGATACGACCCTGTCGCCGTAACCGGCCAGGTCGCCGGCGGATGCAACGTCATCGTATTCACGACGGGCCGCGGCTCGGTCTCCGGCTTCAAGCCAGCTCCCTGCATCAAGGTTGCAACCAACACGGAAATGTATGAACGTATGCAGGAGGATATGGATATCAACTGCGGCGATATCGTCAACGGCGGGGATACAATCGAAGCGGCGGGGATACGCATCTTCGAGAAGATCATTGCCGTCGCCTCCGGTGTACACACGCTGAGCGAAGATTATGGGTTTGGGGACAATGAATTCGTACCATGGCAGATCGGCGCAGTAACCTGAGTGAAAAGAAGCTGGACGGGCAGAACTCCAGCGGGACACCGGCCTATGCGGCGATCGCTGAACAGGTTCGCCGCAGCATCGAGGTAGGTTCGCTGCCGGAAGGCACCGTCTTGCTCGAAGGGCCGCTGGCCGCACTTTTCGGCTCCAGCCGGTCCCCGGTCAAGCAAGCTCTCTCCTCGCTGGAAAGCGCAGGCCTTCTCAGCCGGTTTGATGGGCGCGGCCTGCTCGTCGGCAGAACCCACGAGCCGCGGCGCATCAAAATCACGCCGGAGATGCTCCAGTTCGAGAACCAGGCGGGGCTCAACCCCAAGAGCTTCGCTTGGCAACCGCATTACTACGAATTTGAGCGTGAGCTTATCCTGCGCTCGGTATTCGGGCGAGCGCGCCTCAACGAGTTCGCTTTGGCGCGCCACCTCGACGTTGGGCGCACTGTCGCCCACGATTTGCTCATGCATGCCCGCGAAGTCGGCATTGTCTCGAAGGACGAACGGTCGCGATGGTGGGTCGTTCCGTTGGACGAGGCGCGCTTCCGGGATCTCTACGAGCTGCGAATTCTGCTGGAGCCGGTGGCGCTGCAAGCCGCGATAGGTCGGATACCGGTCGAACAGCTGGATGGAATCGAGAGCCGTCTGAAGGCAGCGGTCAGCGATTTTCCACAGGTTCCGACCGCCGACCTCGATACTCTGGAATCCGATCTGCACATTGACTGCATTAGCTATAGTCAGAACCCGGAAATCGTGGAAGCGCTGAAGCGCACGCGCTGCATTCTCGTGGCCGGTAAACACATTCAGGCCGCGTTGAAGCGCGACATTGCGGTGGATCCCTTCATGGAGGAGCATCTCGAAATCGTTTCGGCCGTGCGCGCTCATGACGGCGCTTCGGCCAAAAGTGCCCTCGTCAACCATCTCGCGCTGTCGGCACAGAAAGCAGCCGACCGACTGGCGGCATTTCGTGCCACCCAGAGCATGCCGGAGCTGCCTTACATCCAGTAGTGCGCAGGGCCGACAACAGCCTGCAGGGAAGCCGGCACTGGCAGGCATGGGCTCTAGCGGAAATTTTCGAGCTCGGCGCCCAATTCCTTCATCACTTCAATAAGGGCCGACAGATAGTCGGCTTTTTTGTCTGGCACCATAGCGAGGCCCTTTAGAATGCCTTCCTGCCATGCTCGCCCCCTCCCCCACGCCTCTCGAAGCGCATCTTCCAGATCGCCGCCTTGCCGCGTGAGCATCATGGCTTCCAGCAGAAGTATTGCCTGACGTATGTCCTTTTCGCGCTTAAGATAGCCGACACCGTCATTCTGGCGACGGCTGGCGACGATCAGTTTATGAATGGCATATCGAGCGGGAGCGGGGACGCTAGCGTTCACGCCACTCTTGTGGAGCATCACTGTCCTGATGGGATCATAGATCAGGAAATCCATGAAACGCATCGGATCGGCCGCAGCGCCGCCAAGCGCGGGCATGTCCGCCGGTCTATCCTCGTAGTCATCGGAGCCGCGATTGGTTGTGAGGAATTCGACGCGATATTGATTGCGGTTTTGAAAAGCCGTGACCTTCGGCGATCCGGAGCGATGTGGGACTGGCCGGAATGACGGATCAACGGATTGCAGGAGATCGAGAACGGGCGGCAAGCTGTCGTTCACTTCTACGCTGATCGCGTAATCTTGGGCGAAATCGGCGTCACCTGTTTGCATCGACGAACCAGGAAGACGAACCCCAAGGACACCGGCATAGGTTTGAAACGCAATCGTTCCGACGAGGATCGCCCGCAGCCGGAAAAGACCGGCGTTCGACATCGCCTCGACGATATCCCCAGACAGCCTTTCGGGCGCGATCAACCCCGCTTCGCGCGTTAATGTAGACACCAGACGCCGGCGCGATTTCAAATCATCTTTGAGAGCTTGAAAGTCCTCGACGCGGCGTGCGATTTCAGGATCATCCATGGGCCCGACATATTGCCGCTTCTGCTTTCCGCTTCCGGTTGGCGTGTCGAAATACCAATATTGCCGGTTTTTGACCGTCACCGGCACAAATCGTCCTCCCGGCGGGAATTCACTTTCGAACGCCGCATCAAAAGTCCGTTGCCCCAGTTCTGCGAACATGGTGCGATAGACAAGGTCGATTTCCTTCAAAGACACCGCGTCATCCGTTATACTATATTCGCGAAAATAGTATAACTAGGCTCTCTCATTTGGCAAGCCCACGAAGGGAAACGCGCGTCCGACCAACAAAGCCTCACCCTGACACGAGTCACTGAAAAGGAACCCTCGGCGTCATTGCCTGAAGATGTGAATCGCGCCTCCGGCGTCGTCGGATACGAGGACGGAACCATCCGGCGCCTCCTTGACGTCCACGGGCCGCCCGACGTCTCTGAGGAAAGGCGTTGCCGAGACCGGGCGATTGCCTTGGAACCGCACCCGCACCACCTGGCGCCCGACGGGAACCGACCTGTTCCAACTGCCGTGCTCGGCGACCAGAGCATCGCCGCCAAGGCTGCGGAAGAAATGGATTCCCAAGGTTGCGACATGCGCTTGAAAATTGAAAACGGGCGGAATCTGCTGGGAGGGCGGCCGCGCATCTTCGAACCCGGTGAGCTGGATTCCGCCTCCGAAATAGGGAAAGCCATAAAAGCCACCGGGCCGGAGCGCATTCAGCTCGTCGGGTGGGACATCGTCGCCCATTCTATCGGCGCCGTTGTCGGTAAAGAACATGGTGCCGCCGCGCCAGTCGAAGCCGACCGAGTTGCGCACGCCCCAAGCGACCCTTCGAAAGTCGGAGCCGTCCTGATTCATGCTGACGATCGTGCCTTGCAGCCCGCGCGGCAAGCAAATGTTGCAAGGCGACCCTAGCGAGACATAGAGCCGGGAATCGGGGCCAACCGCGATGTAGCGAAGACTATGGCCCCCCGAATTCGGCAATCCTCGGCGAATATCGCGCCTGCCGCTGAGAACGCCTCCAGGTCCTATGTCGAATGCGGTTATTCTGTTGCTCGAAGCGACGAACAAACGACCGCGGGAGCATGCGACTCCGTTCGCAGCGGAGAATCCGGTGGCCACCCGCCGCGCGCCGCCGCCGGACAACGGCACGGCATAGACCGACGAACCTCTGGTCCCGACGAACACTATGTCGCCGCACACCGCCATTTCGCGCGCGGCGGGAACCCGGGCGAGCAGCTCGGCCCGTGCCGAACCGAGGGCAACGCCAGAGGCAACCGCAGTCAGCGCGAAAAGCGCGATTCTAGCGGAGAAAGATCCGGCTTTGAGGGAAAAGACGTCCATCGGCGCCCTCCAAACACAAGCTGAATTTGCGAGAGGTGGAGCGGCCTATTCTCGTTTCAAGCGAGAGCCTCGGGCCTCACTGCGAAGTGATCCTTACATTCATGAGGCCGTCTAGGCCGCGGCTGCGCCGCGACAGAACGCCGGTCTGCGAGGAAAACGGCAATGAAACCACGCGACAGCGGCGGTCTCACGTCTTACTTCTTGGAATATTGCTCGAGATAAGCGAGGAGATTGGTGATTTCGGTATCATCCTTCAAGCCGGGAAAAGCCATCTTGGTGCCTTTTACCTTCGCCTTCGGATTGTGAAGGTAGTCGCGCAACGTTGCCTCGTCCCATTGGAGCCCCGACTTGCCCGCTTCGACCATCGCCTTGGAATAGGCAAATCCGGCATGCGTGCCGGCAACTCTTCCGATCACCCCGTTCAGAGACGGACCTACCTTGTTCTGGTCCGTATCGGCGACGTGACAAACCTTGCACTTATTGAACACCGTTGCGCCTGCGTTCGCATCTCCCTCCTGAGCATGGACCCCGCAGGCAGAAAAGATCGCAACTGATGCAACGATCAGACGAATGTTGTAATTCATGGCATTTCCTCATTTCGCCAAAGGTGCCATTTGACAAAAGCAGGGCCGCTATCCCCGGCCGGCGCCTGCCCTTTCGGATCGTGGCTGATAACGACGCCGAGCCTTGCGATCCATTAAAAAAGTTAGCTGCAAGGGAATGTAAGTCAAGCCTGTCATCCTCCGGCAGTTGCGATTTCCGGTTACGTCAAATCCGGACAAAACGTGAAGCGGCCCCGCTGGAGGGGCCGCAAGTGTTGCTCTGAGCTTTGTGCAATGCCAGCTGGCATTATTGATTGGCGTCGACTTCCTTGTAGGCCGCGTCGAGATAGCTCGTATCGATCCATTTGTCATAGTCGACAGCGCCCTTGAGAAGCTTTGCATCGGCCATGAACTGCTCCTCGGCCTTCAACGAGGCGAGTGCTTCCGGGGTGATCTTCGGGTCCTGATAGAAGACATTGTCCTTGTAGGTTTCCCGCACCGACTTTTCAGAGGACTTCGTTTCGTCGACGAAGATCTTGATTGCCTCCTCCGGATGGGCGTCAGCCCAGCGTGCGGTTTCGATATCGACCTTCAAGAGGCGCTTGACGAGGTCCGGATACTTCCGAACGAATTCGCCATTGGCCGAAATGACGTAAGGCGCGGACCATTCAGGATGCGAGCTCGCATGGAGGATTACCCGGGCCTGCCCGGTTTCGACGAGCTTGGCCGCCACGTCGCCGCTTTCAACGACCGCATCGACATCGCCGCGAACCAGGGCGGGCCCCGACGCGTCGAAAGCAAGATTGAGGGATTCGACGTCATCGAGCGACAGGCCGACCGATTTCAGCGCCTTGGCAAAGGTCGAGTGGCGAACGGTGCCCGCGAGATAGGCGACCTTCTTTCCCTTGAGGTCTTCCAAAGACTTGATCGATGAATCCGCCTTGACGATGATCGCCGAGCCGTTGGACTTCACATAGCTGGAAAGGCCGATCGCCTTGACGTCACCACCGGCCGCAGCGACGCGCAGGGCCGGATTGTTGCCGGTGTAGATGACCTCGACCGCACCCGTCGCGAGCGCAGTCGTGGCTTCCGAACCGCCGTTCGTGAAAGCAATGAACTCGACCTTGATGCCGTCCTTCTCGAATTCCTTCGCAAGCGTGCCGTTATGACGCTCGAGGATGAATTTGAGATGGCCCGGTGCCGTGCTGCCGATGCGGATCACTTCGGGCTTGTCCGCGGCGAAAGCCGGCGCCGCAAGCGCGGTGCTGCCAAGAGCAAGGGCCGCCAGGCTGCCGAGGAACGAGCGCCGAAGCAGGGAGAGATTGAAGCTGGTCATGATAAGTCCCCTTGAGAACGTGTTGGATCAGGCATGCGATGTTTCGGAGTGGCCCTTCCAGGCGGTCGCCCAGCGCTCGAACCAGACGAGCAGGTAGTTCACCAGAAGGCCGATCGCGGTCATGGTGATGATGCCGGCGTACATGTCGGCCGTTTCCATCATCAGCTGCGATTGCTGGATCAGGAATCCGAGCCCTGATTTGGCGGCGAGCATTTCCGCGCCGATCACGGCGAAGATCGAGGATTTGACGGCAAGTCGTGCGCCGGACACGATGGAAGGGATGCTCGCGGGCAAGATGACCTTGCGGAACATGTCGAGATCCGACGTCCCCATCGAACGGGCTGCCTTGAGGAGCAGCGGATCGACCGATTTCACACCGCTGATCGTATTGATCAGCAGGAAGAAGATCGATGAATAGAAGGTGATTGCGATCTTCGAGGCTTCGCCGATCCCGAGCAGCAGGATGAAGACCGGCAGCAACGCGAACTGCGAGGTATTACGCAGCGTCTGGACGAGAAGATCGGAGACCTTCTCGAACATCGTGTAGCGGCCCATCAGAAAGCCAAGTGGCACAGCGACGACGACCGCCAGCAGGAAACCGATTGCGGCGCGTTGCAGGCTGATGCCGATGTTGGCCGACAGCGCGCCGTCGAGAAGCATGGCATACCAAGCTTCGCAGACTTCGCTGAAAGGAGGGAAGAAGATGCGGTTCAGCCAGCCGAGCCGCGGCGCGATCTCCCAGAGTGCGAAGAAGGCGACGAGCAGCGGCAGGCCATAGGTCAAGGTGCCGAGTTCGACATGCCGTTTGCGCGGAGAGGCATCTTTTCTCCGCGAGGGAAAGAAGCCGGCGCCAAAGGCGGGTTTGTCGCTTACATAGGCCATCGTCTTACTCCCGGTTCAGTTTGCGTAAGCGGGCGAAAGCGCCCAGTCTTTTTGCGCCTTGTTGACTTCGTCCCTGAGAGCCTCCCAGACGCGCCCGCGATGCGTATTGAATTCCGTGCTTGCACGGATGTCGCCGTCTCGGGGGCGAGGCAGGTCGATCTCGATGATCTCCTTGACGGTGCCCGGCCGGGCGGTCATCACCACGATGCGGTCGGCGAGATAGATCGCTTCGTCGATCGAATGGGTGACGAAGACGACCGTCGTGTTGATCTTTTCCCAGATGCGCAGAAGCTCCGTCTGCAGGATCTCGCGCGTCTGGGCGTCGAGCGCTGCGAAGGGTTCGTCCATCAGCAAGACTTCCGGATCGGTTGCGAGCGCCCGGGCGATCGCCACGCGCTGCTGCATGCCGCCGGAAAGCTGGTTCGGAAAGCGGTCCTCGAAACCCGAAAGGCCGAAAAGCGAGAGAAAGTAGCGCGCCTTTTCAGTACGCTCGCGCTTCGCAACGCCATGGACCTCCAGCGCATATTCGATGTTCGACAACGCCGTCCGCCAGGGAAATAAGGCGTACTGCTGGAAAACGTAGCCGGTCTTGGGGTCCGGCTTGATGATCCGCTTGCCGTCGATCTTGACGGCGCCTTCCGAGGCTTCGGTCAACCCGCCGATGATGTCGAGCAGGACTGATTTTCCGCTGCCGCTCGGGCCGACCAGAGTGATGAACTCGCCTTTGCGGATTGCGAGGTCGACGCCGTTCAGCACAGTAACGCGATCGGATTCGCGCCCGTCGATATTGACGAACTGGCCGGGCTTCAGCTGAAAGGTTTTGCAGACGTCGGTAACGGTAATGCGGTCCATGGTCTCTTCCTGTCTATCGTCACACCTGGGCGACACGGATGCGGTGGGTGGGATCGAATTCCGAGCCGCCGGGTTTGCCGCGCTTCCAGCCGAGCGCGCGTGAATAGCTGCCGAAAAGCCCGCGGCGTTCCACATCTTCTTCGCTGATCGCCACCGGACCATCGGCTTTTTCCGCGACGTACAATGCGTCCGTCGGGCAGTAGATCTCGCAGAGGAAACAGGTCTGGCAGTCGTCCTGGCGCGCAATCACCGGCACGCCGTCGGTGGCGTCGAAGACATTCGCCGGGCAGACCTTCAAGCAGATATCGCATTCGACGCAGCGACTTTCGGAGACGATCTCGATCATGATGCGCGTTCCTTCAGGCGTTCCGCTTCGCTGCCGATCGCCACGGTATCGACGCCCGTCAGCAGGATGCGGCGCGTGAATGTCGGATCGTTACCCTTGAAATCACTCCGGCGATGCATGCCGCGGCTTTCCTTGCGCGCGAGCGCCGCCGTCAGCGACCAGCGGCCGGACGCCGCAATGGCCGCCGCCTCGCGGGTCCTCAGCCGGTCGGCGCCTTCGGCCGAAAGGTGATTGCGAACGTCGATCCAGAGCGAATCCAGCGTCTCGTAGCTCGCCTTAAGACGGGAGCCGTCGCGGAAGTAGTTCTTCTCGAGAGGGATCACTTCGGCGCGGACGGCGTTGACGACGTCTTTTGCAGTTAGCGTCGCTTTCCCGGTGCCGCTCGCCCGCAAACCGGCCTCGCCGAGCGGCTTCGAAAGAGTCCGAAAGGCCTTCTCACCGCGGCGTTTGCTATGCGCCGAAGCGCCCTGGCCCGCCCACCAGCCGCTGGCGATGGCCCAGGAGGAATTGACCGCGCCGCCGCCCGAGACGGCGCCCGTCATATTCTCCCGGCTCGCGGCATCGCCTGCTACATAAAGGCCGGGCACACCGGTGCCGCAATCGGATGTCGCAACGTGGATGCCGCCGGTGCCGCGGACTGTGCCTTCGGCCTTGAAGGTGACGCGGAACATCTCCTTGAAGGGATCAATAGACGCACGGTCGTAAGGCACGAAGCAGTTCGGCTGGCCGCGGCGAAGCCAATCCTCGAGTGCGGGCTCTGCCTGATCGAGCACGGCATAGACCGGAGCCTCGATCATTGCTTTGGCGATTTCCTTCTCGCGTTCGCCGATGCCGTTCGAAAGATGATTGCCATCGCTGTCGAGGATCGTCGTTCCGTCCTCGCGATAAAAGGATGCCCAGCGGAAAGGCAGGCCCTTGTTGAGCGAGGAGCCGTGGGGAGCCAGCGTATACTTGCCGGTGAACTCCATGCCGGAGAGGCTGGCGCCGGCTTCGGCCGCCATCAGATAGCCGTCGCCTGTCAGAGCGGTCGCGCCGAGAATACGTTCGTGAAAAGCGCAGCCGCCGGTAGCGAGCACGACAGCGGCCGCATCGACGCGCCAATCGCGGTTCCTCTGCCGGTCGATTCCGGCAGCGCCCGTCACCGCTTCACCATCCGAATAGAGTTCGAGCGCAGGATGGTGATCGAGCACCGTGACGCCTGCCTTGAGGACGCGGCGGCGCATGAACGCCATGTAGTCGGGACCACGCAGGTTGGCGATGTAGAGTTTGCCGTCGTCATCGCTTGGAAAGGGATACCCCCATTCCGCGAGCTTCAGCAGATTTTCATAGGCCTGATCGACACAGCGCAGCATCCAGCGCTGGTCGCCAAGATTGCCGGTTCGCTGCCATCGGCGTTCGACGATCTGCTGGCGGTTCTCGCCGGGCGGCACGCACCATGTCCCCGTGTTCGACGGCGCCGTCGCTCCGGTGGTTCCGAGATAGCCCTTGTCTGCCAGGATCACACGCGCGCCGTTTTGCGCAGCGGCAAGGGCCGCCCAGGCGCCCGATGGGCCACCGCCTATGACCAGCACGTCTGCCTGGAGATGCAGAGGATCACTGCTGGCTAAATCTTTGCGCTTCAGCGACATCAAAAGTCTCACGATATTCCGGAAGGGGAGCGGCAGCCCGCGGCTGCCGCGAGGCCAAAATCAGGCGGCTTTGGAGAACCAGGAAGGTTCGTTGCCCGGCTGCCATTTGATGTTGCAGCCGATCGACGGCGTCTGTTCGGCCGACAGTTTCGCGCCAGCGATCACCGCATCGGCAGCCGCACGAAGGTCAGCGCCGGTTACGTCTTTGCCGTTGCCCGGACGCGCGTCGTCGAATTGGCCGTGATAGGCAAGGCGGCGATTGCCATCAAAGAGGAAGAAGTCCGGCGTGCACGCCGCGCCATAGGCCTTCGCGACAGCCTGGGACTCGTCCTTGAGATAGGGAAAGCCATAGCCGATCGTTTCGACTTCCTGCCCGATCCGCGCGAGGCTCTCCTCGGGATGGGCGGCGGAATCGTTGCTGTTGATCGCAACCACCCAGAGGCCTTTTGCTTCATATTCGCGGGCGAAAGCAGCGAGCTGCTCCCTAATCAAGATGACGAACGGGCAGCGGTTCGAGATGAATGCGACGAGCAACGCGGGCGTGCCGTCAAAATCTGAAAGCTTGTGCAGAGCGCCTTTGGCATCCGGAAGGATGAAGTCAGCCGCCTTGGTGCCGAGTTCAATGGGATTGGATAGTGTCTTTGGCATTCAGATCCTCCTTCAGGAAAGCGCCGCGCGTTTATGAATTCCATATTGTCTATAAAAATAGTAGTTTTAAACGAGGAAATTTCCTTATTTCGGCGGCGGCGCAAAAAAACGATACGCTGGCGGCGCTAAAAACAGGATGATCCTTGCCTGCAAGCCGTGGCCGGATTGTCCAAGCGGTACCTCTTGAAATCGAAAACGGCAGACATATCTAGGGTTCACTCCCGTATCGATGGCCTCCTGCCGGCGACTTGTCGCGGCGTTCGAAGCCGTCCGGGTTAGAAGAAGGGCGCTCCCCGACAGGGTCGAGCGCCCTTTCTTGTTTAAGGAAGTGGCTATGACCAATTCAATTCAAGGAGACCTGTTCGCTAGCGCACCGCCTGCCCTGCCGGACGGCTTCCGATACGCGCCCGATATCGTCCCGGAGGATCTTCAGTCGGAGTTGCTTCGTGAGATTCCGCAGTTGCCGCTGAAGCCCTTCGACTTCCATGGCTTCGAGGGCAAACGGCGCGTTTTGTCCTTTGGCTGGAAATATGACTTCGAGAGCCAGCGCGTGAGGCGCGCGGAGGAGATCCCGTCCTTCCTTCGGCCGGTGCGAGATGTCGCGGCGGCCTTCGCGGGCATTGAACCCGACCGGTTGCAGCAGGCTCTTGTCAGCGAATATGCGCCGGGCGCGCCGATCGGCTGGCATAAGGACAAGCACGTGTTCGGCAGGGTTGTCGGTATCTCGCTTCTTTCGCCGTGTACCTTCAGGCTGAGACTCCAGAGAGGCGGCAAATGGCAACGCGCTTCCATAGTCGCCGAACCCGGCTCCGCTTATCTATTGTCGGGCGCGGCCCGGACGGAATGGGAGCATTCCATTCCACCGGTCGAACAGCTTCGCTATTCTGTTACGTTCCGCGAGCTTCTCTGAGGTTGTCGGTAAAGACAGATTGGCGGATCCGATGAACCGTAATCTGCGGTGGAACGTTCTTTCGTAGACGGCATTCGCAACACCATGAGCACGAAGAGCGAAGACGGGCAGGATATTGAGGGTGGCGGCCGGTCCGGCGCGACGGCGGCATTTCCCTATGACCGCATGACCGTCGAGCGGTTTCGCAAGACCTTTCCGCGCGCGCGTTGGAATGACGATCTTAAGGCCTGGTTCGTCCCGGGAAAGACTGCCGAGCAACGCATCGATCGCTGGCTGGAACAGGAGGCCGCCGCCTCGGACGCCTACGCGGATCTCAAGGGCCGCGACGCCTATGCTTTCGATCCTATCATCTCGTATTATCTCATCCTGTATGACGATCGTCTGGAGGTGAGGACACCTTATTCTCGAACAGTCGTTGATGAGATGCGCCAAGTGCCGTTTGCTTCGTGGGATCCGGACCGGAGGATCTGGACGGTTCCTTATCGGTCTTACGAGGCGCTACGCGGCCACTGGGATCATATCGAGGCCGCTGCTAGGCGCAACGAGCCTGAGGAGCGCAAAAGGCGGCAGGCGGAACGACGCGGAACGGACAAGGAAAGAGCCTCGCGTCTCCGCGCAGGCGAACGGCGCCGCCGGCGCTACCCGTTGGTGCCCGACGACCCTCCACCCCTCGGCCGCCCGGTGATGACGCCGACCTATGGCATCGTCATCTTTACCGGCATCGGCGGGGAACTGGTCGATCCGGAAATCCTTCGTTCCTTCTACGCCGACATTCCTGCAGACGATACGTACATTTGGGGACGCTGGCGTCCCGCAACACTGGAGGAACTCGTCAGAACATGGCCATCGCGGCCCGGCACGGCCCAAGAAACCGCTGGTGCCATTTGGTGGCAGCCCACGATCGACCAACTGCGCACGGCGCGGAAAACGGCTCGTTCGTTAGAGCGGCGGCGGCATAGGGCTTCTCAGGCACTACCCCATCATCTGGAAGCCTGATCGGCACAACGCGTCGGTTTCCGCTAACCGCCAAAAAACGCCAAACGTAACCTACCGTATGCTACCTCCAGGGACGCGTATTTTACTGCCTTAGCGTCTTCAATCGCCCTATCATCTCCTCAAATTTTGGAGGCTATGGCGATGACATCAACGGAGACGTCCAAATCCCATCCAATGACCAGCGCGGAAGAACTGCGCAAACGGGCCCTTGAGCTTCAGCTTAAGGAGATGGAGCGCGACGAAAAGATAAAGGCGCGCGAGGCAAAGAAGCACGCCGAGTTCGTGGATGATTTTTTCCGCAAGCATATCGATGAAACCGAGCGCGCCGTCATCAAGCGGCTGGTCATGAAAGCGGCCACCGACGGAAAGTACGAAGCCCTGATCTATAGTTTCCCTTCGAGCTTCTGCACCGATAGCGGCCGTGCTATCAACAATAACCTTCCCGGCTGGCAGCAGACGCTCCAGGGGAAGGCCAAGGAACTGCATGAGCTTTTCGAGCAGATCGCCAAGCCCCAGGGCTACGGGCTGAAGGCAGCGATCATCAACTTTCCGGACGGCATGCCGGGCGACGTCGGCTTGTTCCTGACGTGGGAGCCGCCCATCGAGTGATCGTTCCCGCTTTGGTATCGGCGGAGAAATTGCGCGAAAGTCTTTGGTCTGCAACGGTAGCTGGCGCAATGGCGCCGGCTGACCGATGTCTTGCAGTAAGGCTACCCTATACAAACATGATCAGAATTCCGTGCACGCCCGTCGATTGATGGACGATCTGCATGAAATGACGAGCGAAGAGATCCCCGCCCTGCCCCGACGGCGTGGGCGAACGCTGGCGGGCGGCGGTACTCCAATCGCGCGAAGGCGGGCGCTCTCCGCCGTCGCGCACGACATCGCCGGTCCGCGCTAGTCGCGAACGACAGTCCAGTTGGAATCGGGATTGAAGTCCTTGATCGCCGCGGCCCGCTCTTCCGTCTGCGGCCCCAGGTCGCGTTGGTAGACGACGCTCACTCCGTTGATGATGAATGTCTGCACGCCGGTCACCCGATATTTGACCGGCCAGGCGAGCAGCGCAAAGCCGCCAGTCATGTGGCCGTTGACGATATAGCTTTGCTTGCCGCCGAGCACATTGTCTCCCTGCCCCGTCAGGATGCGATAGCGATATCCAAAGTAGCCCTCACCGCGCTTGGCTTTGTCGAAGGCGGCCGTTTCAACCATAGCGCCTGCCGGGCTTTCTTCACCATACACACTTGGATCCCAGTACAGACCGTCCACCTTGCCGGGACTGCTGATCAGCCTTTGGGCATATTCGTAAATGCCGTCCCCATCCCGATCCTCGGACGCATATTCGCGCTGGGCCGCGACATAGTCGTGCATGGTCTGGATCGTCGAGAGTTCATTCTCGCCGATGCGACGGTTGACGATTTCCTGCAGCCCAACCTCGGTATCGAACGCCCACTTGCCATTCTTGTCCTTCGACAGCGGGAATGGCAACGGCCAGAGGACATCTCCCACTTGAACGATCTGGCGATCTCCTACAGCCTGAAGGCGCAACTGCCGTGCCGCGCCCTGGCGGATGAGGCCATAGCTTGCCATGGCCTCGTTGCTGGACCGCAGCTTGGCGGCATCCAGGCCGAGGAGCTTTGCCAAACCGTCGAGATCATCGTCGCTCAGCACGGTCTTGAACCGCTGAAGCGCCGCCGATGGATCGTCGAATGATGGCGGGGTTCCGGCCGCGAACTCCGAAAGGTCCGTCTGCATCTGGGCCGTGGACGGAGCTTCGAAAGCCAGGGACAGCGCCGTACCGAGCAGCAGCGGGATCAATCTCAACCGTAGTGTCATGGTTTGTCTCCGGTCATCTGAAAAGCTTGGAACCTAACGCCGGCCGCCGCCGCGCCCACCGCCGCCGCGTCCACCGCCGCGACCGCCGCCGCCGTGCGGCCTCGGAGGCGGGCGACTGGCAGCGCGAGACCCACCGCGATGCCCGCCTCCCATGCTCTGCCCTCCTCGCTTGGAAGCAACCGCTTCGCGGCGGCCGGACTGCATGTTGCCGAGGGCGCTTGACTGGCGTGGCCGATTGTCGGCTCGCGCTGCCATCTTCGGCGCGCTGGGCTTCTTGTTTGCTTTCGCCGCCGGCTTTGATGGACGGTTCGCCACGTTAGCCTGACGATTGCCCGCATTGCCTGGACGGGCTTCCGGCCGAGAAGCGCCCGGTCGATTGGCGGCGAGATTTCCCGCCGATCCCGGATTTGCCTTCAAGCCTTGGACCGTGCCCTTGCGGATGTCGTCGGCACGGTCGCTGATGTCCCTAGTGCCCGGCCCGATGTTGCCTTGGCGGTTGCTGACCTTGTTCTTGATCTGGTTGCGGTTGTCGGACTGGAGGCTGGACTTGATCGCTGAACGATCGAGATTGGCAAGCTGATCCTTTCCGATATTTAGCTTACTCCGGTCGACCTTGGTCCAGTCGATGTCGTTCCACTTGACCTTGCCGTTGAAGTTCCGGTCGTTGAAGCAGTTGTTGCAGTCGACGTCGATGTCGCCGCCCCAATCACCACCCCATACGCCCCAATCGTCCCAGTTGACGATGGCGCCCCATGCGATCCCGGTGATCGCACCGGCGAAGAATGCGGCGCCCGGATAATAGTAGCTGTCGTAGGAATCGGGATAATAGGAGATCGGCGCAGCTGCGTAGCCCGGTTCATAGAACATTTCGGGTGGATATTGCGGGATGTAGACCTTCTCCGGATTGGTCGGCCGTATGACGATGTTTTCATTCTCCGTCACCACGGTGATCTTGTCGTCGGTCTTGATGACGTCCTTCGCCACCGCCTCGTCGCGAAGCTGCTGAATGGCGATCAGCACGTCCTTCTGCTGATTGGTAAGTGCATCAGCAAGCGATTGCGTCCAATCGAGATCCTCGCTCATCATCTTGATGATGTCCGGATAGTTCAGAAGCGAGATGACGCTTCCGTCCCAATCGTCCTTCGGCTTGAGGTTGGCGTCCTTCTTTTTGGCCTCAAGGAAGCGGGCAGCCTCCACGACCTGCAAGGGAAACAGCGACGCCGCAGAGATCGCGGCGACAAGTTCATCCGGATAAAGCGCGATGCGCGCCACAAGGACCTCGAGATCATCCTCGGAAAGCAGTTCGGTTTCCGCCTTAGCCTCGACAGCCTGAGCGGGCGCGGGGTTTGGCGTGGGTGTTGGCGTCTGCGAATACGCCAGCGGGCCGGGATGCAACGATATGATTGCGAGGGCTGATAGTCCGCCGAGCAGCCTGCGGGAAATTGCTTTCATCGCGCATCGATCTCCTTTGAATCAAACAGTTGCAATGATGCGTGCCTCACGGAGATCTCGGCCTGGTGTCCGAGGGCCTCCTGAGCATTACGATTTTCGACTGGGCGAGTGCCTCGCCCATTTCTTTCAAAAGGGCATCGACTAGAGCGGCGTATTCTTGCCGCCGCGCTTCCCGCAGGTTGTCCGGCAGGCCTTCGACATGCGCCAAGGCCTCCGCTGCGGCGACCAGATCCTCACACATGCTGCGAAATGCCTCATTCACATAAAAAAGTCGCTGCACCAGCCTCTTTTGGTCAGGAAAATGCGCCTCGGCCGTCTCGAGAACGGACAAATGGGTCGAGTTGCTTTCTCCCGAAGTCATGCCCGCCTCCGCAATCGAAACGCGTTAAGCAGATTGTCACAGTATATAACGCCTGCTGAGGGCAGAGGCGTAACTTACGCGATCCTACGGTTGGTCGGCTTCCCGGGCGCGTAAAGCCGGTTCGGTCGTGCGCTGAACAAATTCGCCGCCTCAAGCGATCGGCCGCGACGGCCATTCACGGTCACTCTTCAGCACCGAACCGTCTTCATCGAAGCGATAGAGGTTACGCGATGCTACGGGCGTTTGCGCCAAAGCGGGTCTACTATTGCAGGGTCGATAGCGCCGAACGGCTCGGCTGGACCAAGCCGAAAAGGAGGGGCCGTGTTTCTCGACTATTTTGCCTTGGGCGTGCTGGTTTTCGTCGTCGTCACCCTGTTCTACGCGGTGATCGCGATCCACGACATTCCGCATCTGATAGCCAAGGCTCGAAATCATCCTCATCAGGACGCGATACACGTTGCGGGATGGGTCAGCCTTTTCACGCTCCACGTCATTTGGCCCTTCCTTTTCATCTGGGCCACGCTCTACCGGGAAGATCGCGGCTGGGGCATTCGCCCGGATGGAAAGCTCTCGGCGGAGGCCGAAGCGAACGCGGAGATTGCCCGTCTACATGCGCGGATAGCAGAGCTTGAGGCGAAAACGCCGGAGAGGGAGAACGCCTGATGGAACTGCTCCTCATGCTCACCTACGCCGCGATCTGCTGGACAATCTTCAAGTTATTTCGGATTCCAGTGAACCAGTGGTCGCTCGCGACTGCCGTCCTTGGCGGAATATTCATCATCTCCGCGCTTATTCTTCTGATGAGCTACAACCATCCTTATTCGAGCGATGGGCGCATCTACTTCACGTCCGCTCCTGTCATCCCGGTGGTCGGGGGGCAGGTTATCGATGTCCCGGTCTCGCCGAACGTTCCGCTGAAGAAGGGCGATGTTCTCTTCCGCATTGATCCGCGACCCTATCAATATACGGTGGACCAGACAAAAGCCTCTCTTGCGGAGGCCGAGCAAACGGTTCGACAATTGAAGGCCGCGCTCGACGCCGCCAACGCAGCGGTCACGGGTGCGGAAGCCTCGCGGGATCGGTCGCTGCAGGCGTTCGAGAAATTCCAGGCATCGAATGAAAATGCAAAGTCGAGCGGCAGGGGCGCCGTCTATTCCGAGCTCGAAGTCGAGAACCGGCGCGGCATCTATCTCACCTCGGAGGCTGCGGTTGATACTGCACGCGCACAGGCGGCGCAGGCAAGGCTCGCCTATGAATCCGAGATCAATGGCACGAACCCCACGGTGGCGAGGTTGCAGGCCCAGTTGCGCAATGCCGAATATGACCTCGACCAGACAACGATCCGGGCGCCAAGTGATGGCTATGTGACGCAGGTCTTTCTCCGGCCGGGCATGATGGCGAACCCGCTTCCCCTGAGGCCGGTGATGGTCTTCATCGATAGTCAGGATCGCATGCTGGCGGCGGCGTTCATCCAGAACTCGCTGCAGCGTGTCCGCGTCGGTGACGAAGCAGAAGTGGCTTTCAAAGCGGTGCCCGGCAAGATTTTCAAAGCACGGGTTCAGGAAGTCATCGACGTGATGGCCCAAGGCCAGTTACAGCCGAGCGGCGCACTGATCGACCCGCAATCGCCCGAGCGAGTTTCGCCCGGCCAGACGCTGGCGCGCATCGAACTGCTCGAAGACACCCGCGACTACCAACTACCAGGCGGTGTCGTCGCGGAGGTCGCTGTCTATACCGACCACTGGCACCACGTCGCAATTCTCCGGAAGGTGCTGCTGCGTATGAGCAGTTGGATGAACTTCGTGTTTCTCGAACACTAATATGAGACGCCGGCCTCTTCGACCGTCGGCGATGCAGGCGCGACGGCGGGAAAGAGGAGCCAACGACAAACGATAAGGAGCGAGCGGTGATAGGCAGTCTTCCGTTGTTGCGGGGGTTGGCCGGTTTCAATCGAGATTGGCTCCGCAGCGATATTCCGGCCGGGCTGTCGATCGCCGCGGTGGGCCTGCCGAGCGCTATCGCCTATCCCGCGATCGCCGGTCTGCCGCCGGAAACCGGCATCTACGCAAGCATCGTTGCTCCGATCGCCTACGCGATCTTCGGTCCTTCCCGGCTCCTGATCGTCGGCCCCGACGCCGCAACCATGACCGTGCTTGCGGCCGCGATGGCCGCCATCATCGCAGCCGAGCCCGCGGCCGCCAGCGTCGATCGGGTTGCCATCGCCTCGGCCCTCGCCCTCGGCGTCGGTGTCTTCTGCATTGCTGCGAAACTGCTGAGGCTCGGCGTCCTGGCAAGCTTTCTATCCCGTCCCATCCTTGTTGGGTTCTTCGCAGGCGTGTCGCTCTCCATTCTGGTCGGGCAGATCGGCCGCTTCACCGGGGTGAAAATCGAGTCGGATGGGCTGATCCCGCCGCTCGTCGAGACCCTTGGAAAGAGCGCATCCATTCACTGGCCGTCGCTCCTGTTCGGCCTGTCGATGTTTGCGCTGCTCTGGATCGTCAAGGCGTTCAACCTCAAGGTTCCAGGCCCCGTTCTCGTGGTGGTCATTTCCGTCATTCTCTCTGCGCTCTTCAACTTCCGGGGCCACGGCATCGCCGTCGTCGGCGACATTCCGATTGGGCTGCCGACGCTCTCCCTGCCGGCATTTTACGCGATGCCGTTCGACAAGATCGTGCTTGGTTCGGCTGCGATCTTTCTCGTGAGCTTCGGCGCTGGCATCGTAACCGCGCGAAGCTTTGGATCGCGGACCGGCGAAGAGGTTGATGCCAATCAGGAGCTGATCGGCCTTGGCGCTGCCAACATTGCACCCGGCCTGTTCGGCTCGTTTCCCATCAGCATGTCGGATTCGAGAACGGCTATAAACTTGTCGACCGGCGGCGTTTCACAAGCCGCAGGTCTGGTTTCGGCCGCCACGCTGATTGCAGCACTTGTTTTCCTGCATAGCGCACTGCGGATACTTCCGATTCCTGCACTTGCGGCGATCCTTGCATCGGCAGCCATCAGCCTCATCGATGTCCATGAGCTGCGTAAGATCTGGCGGATCAGCCGCATGGAATTCGTCTTCGCGCTGATCGCCATGTGGGGCGCAATCAGCTTCGGCGTTCTCAACGGCGTGATCGTCGCCGTTGCCGCAACCCTCGTCTACCTCCTTCGCAAGACAATGTTTCCGCGCGATGGGCTGCTCGGCCACATCGAAGGACGGCACGGTTTCTTCGACCTTGCCCGCTTTCCGGACGCTCGCCCCGTCCAGGATGCGGCCGTCTTCGCGATCCAGGGGAGCGTCCTGTTCTACAACGCCGATTATGTGCGCATGCGGCTGATGCAGGTTGTGAACGAGCTGGCCCCCGAAACCAAATGCTTCGTGCTGGATGCCAGCGCCATCACACATATCGATAGCACGGGCGCGGCCGCACTCGATGCTGTGACCGAGATCCTTGCGAAGCGGGGCATCGTCTTCGCAATTGCCGACCTCAGCGAGGAAGGCCGGGGCATCCTCGAGCGCGCCGGCATCATCAAGGCCATCGGCGCTCACAACCTTTTCAATGGCAGAGAAGAAGCGCTGCGGACGCTCATAGGCAATTCCGCAGGGCAGTGAGCTTGGGCGACATAATGGAGGGAATGATGGACGAAGTATACGATGCGAAGCATGACATGCCGACGGAACGCAAGGGCAAGCAGAAGAAGGCGAAATCGTGGGATTACAACAAAGAGATCAAGCGGCTGCAGATCGAACTGGCGCATCTGCAGGCGTGGATAAAGAAATCGGGCGCCCGGATCGTCATCATCTTCGAAGGACGTGACGCCGCCGGCAAAGGTGGCATGATCAAGCGGATAACGGAGAAGGTCAGTCCACGCGTCTTCCGTGTCGTCGCGTTGCCCGCTCCCACCGATCGCGAGAAAACCCAAATCTATATGCAGCGCTATATTGCGCACTTGCCCGCGGCCGGCGAGATCGTGATCTTCGATCGCAGCTGGTACAATCGTGCGGGCGTTGACCGCGTGATGGGCTTCGCCAGCGAGAAGAAAGCCCAGCGCTTCCTTGAACTGGCACCCCGCTTCGAGGCCGCAATCGTCGAAAGCGGCGTCATTCTGCTGAAGTATTTCCTGACCGTCAGCGAGGAAGAGCAGGAACGCCGCTTCAAGCGCCGCATCGATGATCCGGTCAGGCAGTGGAAACTCAGCCCGATGGACGTCGAGTCCTACCAGCGCTGGTGGGACTATACACGGGCCTATGACGAGATGCTGCGGATGACCGACAGCAACCACGCGCCATGGTGGATCGTGCCCTCCGACGACAAGGAGCGCGCCAGGATCAACTGCATCTCGCACATCCTGCAATCGATCCCTTATGAGCGCGTAAAGTTCCGGGCACCCGATCTCGGGAAGCGCCAGAAGCGCCCGTCGGACTACATCGACGACCAGAGCATCAGACACGTCGTGCCCGAGGTGACACCATAGAAGGGCTCGATCGTGAATGCGGAGGACGGGATGCGACAATGGAGCAGGCAAACGAGAGGGCAACGCAAAGAACCGATGCCGGACAGATTTCCATAGAGGCAAGAGTAAGCGACCTTGTCAAACTTGGGATCATCGGCCTGTTCGCCTATTGGACCCTGCTTCTCATCGCCCCTTTCGCGCTGATCGTCGTTTGGTCGGCCATCCTTGCAGTGGCGCTCTTTCCGATGTTCGAGGCGCTTTCGAGACTTCTCGGAAACCGGCCAGTCATCGCCGCTACCATTGTGGTCGTGGCCTGCCTTGTGTTGATCATCGCGCCATTGGCGCTTGTCGTTACCAGTTTCGCCGATGCGATCCAGGCGCTTGTCGGTAAGCTGAAGGCAGACAACTTCACCTTGCCACCCGCGCCGGAGACCATACGCGACTGGCCTGTTATCGGGGAGCGCGTTCATGCTGCCTGGGACCAGGTAGCAAGCAATCTCGCTTCGACCATCATCAAGTTTCAAGCGCCGATTCTTGAAGTCATGGGCGTCGTTGTTGCAAAACTTGCATCGATCGGCGGCGGCGTATTGAGCTTCATCGTCTCGATCATTCTCTCGGGCGTCTTTCTCACCATGTCGGGACGACTGGCTGCGGCGATCCAGGTGCTGGCACACCGGATTGCCGGCGATAAGGGCGTTGGCTTTGCGCGTTTGGCCGGAACGACAGTGCGGAGTGTCTCGCGGGGCGTCATCGGCGTCGCTTTCCTGCAGACACTGCTGTGCGGGCTGTGCTTTGCCGTCTTCGGCATCCCGGCGCGCGGGGCACTGACTTTCCTGGTATTCGTCCTCTGTGTGATGCAGCTCGGGCCTGGACTCGTGCTGCTTCCGGCGATCGTTTGGGCGTGGTTCTCCTGGCCGGCTTCGATCGCATTGGTCTTTACCGTCGTGGCGGTTCCCATCATGGTCGTGGACAACGTCTTGAAACCGGTCTTGATGGCGCGAGGCCTCGCGACCCCAATGCTGGTTATCCTGATTGGCGTGATTGGCGGCACCCTGTCATACGGTCTGCTGGGTCTGTTCCTGGGGCCGATCGTTCTCAGCGTCTTCTACGAATTGCTGCGCGCCTGGGCTTGGCCGTCCGAGGTATCAACAGGACCGAGGGATGCTGCGGAGATAGCGGCCGACAGCAAGCTGGAAAGCCTGAAGATTGATTGAATTTTGTCCAACGCCCCGTCGGCGACTAACCGCGCGTCTGTTTACCCCAAAGCTTCCCGGCTCGTACAATAGATCAAAACCTCCTGCTCAATTTCGCGGCAAAGCTACTCATACTCCCTGATAAGGTTCTCTTCCTTCGGGCTCTGCTTTCGAAACCGGTCCAGCGCGTCGCCAGCAAGGTCATACGCTTCAAGCATCTCGCCCAGCGTCTCGCTGACCATCCCGGCTAGAAGATGACGGATATCAGGAAGCCGCAACATCAGCTTTCGCCGCCCGCGCTCTTGGCTCATTCAGTCAGCTCCGCATTCAACGCACTCTTGCAAGTAACATCAAACCGCTGACAAGCGGGATCGTTCCAGGCCTATCGCAACGATGCGTTGATCATGGCGAAGGGCCGACCGGATAGGGAAAGGTCAAGCCAGGAGAGCAACTCGTGCTGGCCATCGGGACGCGATGTTGGGTTGACGATGCCATCTCCGATAGAGGTTACGTGATATTACGCCGACCATCCGGCCGAAGATGATAATGTCGCGTCACAGTCAGAAGACAGCGTCATAGTCGGAGAAACGAAACAGGCGCACGAGGGCCGAACAGCAAGCCATTGCCCGCACTGTCCGGTTACTCGCAAGGTTGCGCGCGCCTTGTGATGAACGATCGCACGCACCGGCCATGGAGAAGGTTTCAATCTTTCTCGTTGTCGCCTGCGTTGCCGGAGAGCTCAACTGATGGCGAACGACCTTACAGTCCATCTCGTCGATGACGCGGAGCCGTTTAGACGATCCCTGACGTTCCTGCTGGTCTCCGCAGGATTTGCCGTCCGCACGCATGACTCGGCAAAGGCGTTTCTGGATGGTGCTTCGATGTCGGAATTCGATGTCGGAAGGAGGCTGCCTCGTCACCGACCTCAGGATGCCGCAGCTCGACGCCATGGAGCTGTTGAAGCACCTGCGGCGCTTCAACGCGGACATTCCGGCAATCGTCATCACCGGCCACGGCGATGTCACGACGGCTGTTCAGGCGATGAAGGCCGGGGCGGCGGATTGCCTGGAGGAGCCTTTTGCAGACGCGGTGCTGATCGCGGCCATCAACCGGGCGACGGCCCTGAAGAGAGCCTTCTGCGGGGCCTCCGGCACCGACACTATCGCATCTCGACTTTGCCAGCTGACGGAGCGCGAACACCAGGTCCTGGCCGGCGTGCTCGACGGCCTGCAGAACAAGATGATCGCCTT